>JBBSAN010000314.1:0-7472 GCA_038252265.1 Chloroflexia bacterium | reverse complement strand
TGCGCTGCCCGTCGGGTTGGAGCACGGCCAGCAGTTCCAGTACCAGGCTGAGGTGTTCGCTCCGCAGCGGGTTGCGCTTGGTGCGCTCGTCGATCCAGCTTTGGGCGTGGGCCGGGTCCTGCCAGTTGAAGCGGCGGGTGGGTGGCGTCATGTGGCGCATCCTTTCCGAGGGTGGGTGGGCGGTGTGGCGTCTGCCCGGCCTATTATACAACAGAACGCCAGCATTGTGCCCGCCGCACCTGCCTGTGGGCCGGGTGGGGACGTAGCGAGGGCACGCCAGTGTGCTATAATAAGCGCATCCTATAAGGGGAGGTAGGCGGCATGGCCGGACCATACGCAATCGGAGTGGACGTGGGCGGCACCAAGATCCTGGCCGGGGTGGTGGATTGCACCAGCGGCGCGGTGATCGGGGTGAGCAAGATGCCCAGCCCGGTAGGGGCGACCGCCGTGGTGGAGGATGTGCAACATGCCATCGGTGAAGCCCTGGCGGCGGCCCCAGACCTGGATCGCACACAGGTACGGGGCATCGGGCTGGCGGTGGCCGGGCAGGTGGACCGGGCGCACGGCATTCTGCTGGCCGCGCCGAACCTGGGCGGCGGCCTGGAAAATGTCGATTTTGCCGGGCCACTGACTACACGGTACAACCTACCGGTCTGGTTGGAGAACGATGTGCAAGGGGCGGCGCTGGGCGAGGCGCGCTTCGGGGCCGGGCGCGGGCATCATCTGTTCGCCTGTGTGTTTGTCGGTACCGGGGTGGGCGGGGCGTTGCTGATCGATGGGGAACGCTACACGGGTGCAGGCGGAACGGCGGGCGAGATCGGCCATACGATGGTGCGGGCCGGGGGCCGATTGTGCGGCTGCGGCCAGCGCGGCCATCTGGAAGCCTACGCCTCGCGCACGGCCATTGTGGCGATGCTGCGCGAAGGGATGGAACTGGGGCAGAAGACGATGCTCAGCGAGGCGCTGTCCACCCCCGGTCACCAGATCAAGTCGGGGATGCTGGCGCGGGCGGTGAAAACCGGGGACAAGCTCACGATCCGCACCCTCAAGCGCTCGGCCTATTTCCTGGGGTTGGGCCTGGCAAGCCTGATCAACCTGTGGAGTCCCGAACGGATTGTGCTGGGTGGCGGGGTGATCGAGAAGCTGGACCTGCTGGTGGATATTGCGAGCCAGACGGCGAAGGCGGCGGCCCTCCAGGTGCCCGCGCAGCATGTCCAGATCGTCCGCACGGGCCTGGGGGATTATAGCGGCGTCGTGGGGGCCGCGATGATTGCCTACGAGGGCAGCGAGCAACGGAGCAGCGAGCAGCGAGTAGCGAGTGATGCGTGAGGCGTGATGCGTGAAGATGAAAGGGGCCTGACAAGCTGTCAGGCCCCTTTTCGTTACTCGCTGCGCGCTGCTCACTACTCGCTGCTCGTCACCCGCTTATCCCCGGCAGCCCGGCGAACAGGTTGTCGCCGGAGTCGCCTTCGGGGAACGGAACCCCGGCGGCGAAGTGGAAGATCTCGGTGCTGCGGAACTGGCGCTGGATCTCCGGCGGGATCAGGGCGAAGGGGCTGTTGGGGTTCATCTGGCTCGCGTGGCAGGCCAGCGAGCGGGCTTTGACCTCCAGGAACTCATGCACGTCCACCCGGTTGGTGATCATGTCGTCGGCCATCCCCATCTGGCTGGGGTCCATGCGGGCGAAGGCGGTGGCGTTGGGGTCGCTAGCCGCGCCCGATTGCTGCATCCACTCCCCGACGCGCATGATCCAACTGCGGGGGAACGAGGCGTAGAAGAGCCGGGCAGGTTGCCAGGGTGCCCCCGTTTCGGGGTAGAGGTCGGCCTGCCCGGCGGCGTGGAAGGCCAGGGTGGTCCACTGGTGGATCTTGATGTGGTCGGGGTGGCCGTAGCCGCCGTAGGCATCGAAGGTGAGAAGGATGCTGGGGCGGAACTGGCGGATGATCTGCACGAGGCGGCCCACGGCTTCCTGCTCGTTGGCATTGACCGAGGCGGTGGGGTGCTGGTTCTCCGGCGTGCCGTCCATACCGCTGTCGCGGTATCCGGTGAAAAAGACGTTTTCATCCGGGATGCCCAGCGCGGCAGCGGCACAGCGCATCTCTCCCTCGCGTACCTCGCCCAGGTTGTCGGGTGTCGCGTCCACGCCCGTCGCGATCTCGCCCGCCTCGCCCCGCGTGGTCATCACGATGCCGACCCGATGGCCGTGCTGGACCGCCTTTGCCAGGGTGCCGCTGACTCCCTGCTCGTCGTCCGGGTGGGCGTAGCAGGCTAGAATACCCAGGTCACTCACGAAAAAGTACCTCCAAACAATAGGGGTTGTGTGGGCTGACGAGTGGTCAGTGGTCAGTGGTCAGTGGTCAGTGGTCAGTGGTTAGTGACGAGTGATTAGACTTACACATCACGCATCACGCATCACGCATCACGCATCACGCATCACGCATCACGAGCCACGCGCCACGCGCCACGCGCCACGCGCCACTCGTCACTCCAGCGTCAGGTCGGCGCGGACCAGCCCGGCGCGATCGGAGCGGGCTTCGAGGCGGACGGTGCTGCCGGGCGGGCCTTTGACCACCCATTCCAGGCGGCGGGCGTTATCGGTAGGGTAGCCGCCGCTGCCAAACCCGCCGAGGACTTTGTTGCTGCGGCCTTCCAGGTGGGCGATCTCCTGCTCGCGTTCCCCGTTGACCAGGGTGACGCCTTCGCCGGGCAGCACTTCGACGGCCAGCGGGCGCATCGCCCGGCGCTCCAGGCCCTTCTTGCTGGTGTAGGTCGGCAGGAACCCGGTGTTGCGCAGGATCAGGGTCAGCTTGTAGAGGTCGCCGCCCAACGGTTCGGCCCCGGCGTGTTCCACGGTGAGGCGGGGGTTCATGCTGGCGTGGGCCAGGGTGAACAGGCAGTGCTTGTGGCAGAGGTCGGGCAAGAACTGGGGTGGGGCATTCTGCCAGACCGTCTTGGTTTTCCAGCCGCCGATCTCGACCCGGCCCAGTTGCGGGTGGTCGAACTCGCGCCAGTTGACGAAGCCTTCGCCGCCCAGCACGTCGTCGTTCCACTTCATCAGCTTCACGTCGTCTTCTTCGGGGTGCCACTTGCTCCAGCCGATGAAATCGCGGGGCTGATCGATGCCCGCTTCGGCGGTGATGTCCCACAGCTCGGTGGTGAAGCCAAACCAGCCGTAGTGGTCATAGACGTAGTCGTCCATGCCGCCGTGCAGCACTTCTTTCGGCTGGTAGCGGAAGCCGTGAAAGACCGACACGCAGGGGTAGCCGGTGAGGGCCGTGCCGCGCTCCCCGATCAGCTTGAACACGTCCAGGTCGTTGGGGTGGAAGGCGTCGTCGGGCTGGGTGCTGTAGGGGCGCAAGAGGACGCCCGACGTGGTGTGATAGCTGACGAAGCCGTTGATGTTGCGGTGGGTGGTCCAGAAGTCGGCCTCGGCCCGCGTTTCCGGCTCGGAGAAGGGGTAGGGACCGGCCCCGCGCTGCGTGCCCTCCGGTGCCCATTCGAACGGGTAGTTGCGGTTGAGGTCCAGCCCTTCCCGCGGGTGGGCGATCTTGAGGTCGAAACCGTTCCAGTTGTTGACGGTCCCTTCGGGGATGAGGTGATAATAGGTGCCGCCGAACTCGTCGGGATCGCGGCGGCGCATGATCCGGGGGTCGCGCTCCGACACCTTCCAGTTGCCGGTGGGATGCTCGATGCGCAGGCTCAGGATCTCGCCGTCGCCGTCAATGTCCTCGATATAGAGACCGTCCTGGTCGTCCTCGTAGGGATAGCGGCGGGTGCTGCTGCGCAGCAGGTGGGGCGTGGTCAGGTATTTCTCCACCCCATCGACGGAAATGCGCGGCAGGACATAGATCGTGTGCTCGTCCAGCAGGCGGGTCACCTGCGGATCGCTCCCATACTTGGCCGCCACGTACCAGATAGTGTAGAGGGCGACCGCCCCGCCGGTGACTTCGCCAGAGTGGGTGTTGGCGTCGATCCAATAGGCGGGCTTTTCAGTGTCAGGGCCGGTGGCGGTGTTGGTCAGGGTAATCAGCCAGAGGTCGCGGCCTTCGTGGCTCTTGCCGAGGGTTTCCATGCGGGCCACGTTGGGGTGTTCGGCGCAAATGGCGCGCAGGTGGGCCGTGAATTCTTCGTAGGGGTAGAAGCGCGTGAAATCAATATCGGGCATGAGTCCTCTCCGTTGATGGATTTGACCGTCTGGCGTATTATAGCGCGGCGGTGGGGGCCTGGCAAGTGGGGGTAGGAAGTGATTCAATGGCCCTTCGTGTTTTCGTGGTCTAAATCGCGCCATACCCTCTTGTCACATATCCCCGATTTCTGGTACAATGGCGGCAGATTCATGTAGTTATGGAAAGGAAGCCCGTGGCCGCACCGCGTGCCGAGGTTATAGCGACTCGTGAGCCGGATGTGCCACCCACTGGAGACGTGCCCGTCGCGGTAGCGATCCCGGCCCGCCTCCGGTTGGGGTTCCACCTGGAAGGGCTGCTGGCACATGGCCCGCTGGCGGTGTTGTTCACCTGGCCGCTGGTGCTGAACCTGGGGGGCAACGGCTTGGCCCCAGGGGTGATGACGGAGGACCGGGCGCAGAACCTGTGGAACTTGTGGTGGGTGAAGACGGCGCTGCTGGATCTGCATACCGACCCGTTTGTCACCGACCGCCTCTGGTATCCCACGCCGGTCAGCCTGCGCTTTCACACGCTCAACATTTTCAACGGGCTGATCAGCATCCCGTTCCAGCCGTTTATGCCCCTCCCGGCGATCCTGAGCGGGATCGTCCTGTTCTCGTTCATCATGGCCGGGTGGGGGGCTTACCTGCTGGTCATGTACGTGCTGGGGCGGACGCTGGCGGGGGGGACGCCGGGGGCGTTGCGGGCCGGGGCGCTGGTGGGCAGCGCGGCGTTTGCCTATTCGGCCTACCACCTTGCCACCCAGCGCGGGCAATTGCAACTGGTCAGCCTGGAATGGGTGCCGTTTTATGTGCTGTTCCTCTTGCGGGCGGTGCATGAGGGGCCAGCCCGGCTGACCTGGCGGGGGCTGCGCTGGGGTTATATCGCTGCGGCGGCGTTCTTTCTGGTGTTGATCGCGCTGGTGGACTGGTATTACGTGATGTACGTGGTCCTGTTCACGGCATTGTACGGGCTGTACCTGGCGGGCCGGACCTGGTTCGGCGGCGGGCGCACTGTGGCGGACGTGGGGCGGGCGTTCGCGCCGTTTGTGTCGCTGGCGCTGATCGGCGGGCTGTTCGCGCTGGTGGTCAGCCCGCTGCTGATCCCGACGATCCAGGAGGCGCGCACCGAGTCGTACATGCGCCCGGTGCCGGGCATCGCCTTCATCAACTCGGCAGACCTGCTGACCTTCTTTCTGCCGCCGCTGTTCAACCAGTTGTGGGGCACGGTCAGCCGCTTCCGCTGGGAGTGGCCGGTGGGGGTGCAACTGTACGAGGTCTATTTCGGCTACGTGGCGCTGGCCCTGGCCGGGATCGGGCTGCTGGCCCGGCGGGTTCCGCCGCCGGTAGCGGGAGCAGGGGAGATCCGCCCGCACCCCGGCCCTCTCCCGGAGGGAGAGGGGGTATTCATCCGGCTGCCGTCGCGCCTGTTCTGGGCGGCGATGGTGGTGATCTTCTGGGTGCTGGCGCTGGGGCCGACGTTGCAGGTGGGGGGGGTGCCCTACGCCGGGGTGCCAATGCCCTACAACATCATCGAGCTGATCCCCGGCTTCAACATCAGCCGCAGCCCGGATCGGTTCGATATGCCGCTGACCCTCTGCCTGGCGGTGCTGGTCGGCTATGGGGCGGTTTATTTTGGATTTTGGATTTTGGATTTTGGACGGCGGCTGAGGCGGACCACTATGACTCCGCAATCCACAATCCGCAATCCGCAATGGCTCGGCTTGAGCCTGGGGCTGGTCGGGCTGATGTTTATCGAGTTGTGGCCCGCACCGTCGGCCCAGTTGCCCGCGCCGATTTATAATTATTACGAGCAGGTGCTGGCGCACGATCCCGACGACTATGCCATCGTGGAGTTGCCACCGCAGGATGATTACTGGCATGGGGCGTTCGCCATGTATTACCAGACGGCGCACCACAAGCGGATCTTCGGCGGCTATATCTCGCGGGAATACGCCCACCCGTTCATGGAGGACACGGCGGGCTTCCGCGACCTGCACGCCGGAGCGATCCCCGCCGATATGTTCGTGGACACGCTGGATGCGCGGCTGACGGCGCTGGCCCAATATAATGTGCGCTATATCGTCGTCTACAAGACGAATATTTCACGCCCGACCAAGGTGGTACCGGTGGATCTGCGCCGCTACCGGGCGCTGGTCGCGCAGACCCTGGGGGTTGCCAATCCGGCCCCGGTCTACAACGATGATCAGCTGGAGGTCTATGCGGTGCCCAAACCGGCGCAGACGGTGCCTTACCTGATCCTAGACGATAGCTGGTACAAGGTGGAGCCGCCCGATCAACATCGCTGGATGCGCGGGACGAGCGCGACCCTCAAGGTGGCAAGCCCAACCGCCGTGACCGAGACGCTGGTGGTCGAAGCGGCCAGCTTCCACCGGCCCCGCACGTTGACCGTGTCGGTGGGCGACACGGCGGTGCAGACGCTCACGGTGGGGCCGGATGTGGCGACCTACCGGCTGGGGCCGCTACCCCTGGCGGCGGGCACGACCACGATCCGCCTGAGTACCCCCGACGCCGGCGAGTCGCCCGCCGCGTTAGGGGTCAACGAAGACTCGCGCCTGCTCACCTTCGAGTTCCGCCAGGTGCGACTGGAACCCTGAGCAGCGAGCAGTGAGCAGCGAGCAGTGAGCAGCGAGTGCGGAGTAATAAGTAATGAGCAATGCGTGAAACGTGAAACGTGAAACGTGAAGCGTGATGGTGTATAGAAAGTGGGCTACTAACCACTAACCACTAATCACTCGTCACCGACCACTGACCACTGACCACCGACCACTCGTCACCGAGGGTGGCAATGCAGTTACGGGAACGGTTGCGACCGCGACAAATTGAAGAGCAGGACGGGGCGCTGCCGGTGCTGGAGACGGTTCCGGTAGGGGGGGCGGCCCCCGGTGTGCCCCGTGTGCGTCCGTTGCAGCGGGTGGGCGGCTGGGGCGTGCAGACCTGGGGGCGGTTCGCGCCGGGGATGCTGGGCGTGCTGGCGCTGGGGCTGCTGGCGCGGCTGCCGGGGCTGCTGGCCGATCCGCTGGACACACCGGGGCCGCAGCAGGCCGCGCTAGCCGCGTTTGTGCGTGGGCTAGGCTGGGGCGGGGGGCGCGGGCTGGTGGCGTTGCCCTGGCAGGGGCCGGTCCCGCTCGACCTGACCGGCGGGCTGCCGCTCTACGCCTGGGCAACGGCGCTACTGGGCGGCCTGACGCCGGGGCAGGCGTGGCCGGGGCGAGTCCTCTCGCTGGTCACCAGCCTGCTGGCGGCGGGGCTGCTGTTCGCCATCGTGCGGCGGCTGAAGGGCGGGCGG
>JBBSAN010000313.1:0-7488 GCA_038252265.1 Chloroflexia bacterium | reverse complement strand
GGCCAGCAACGTGATCAGACTGGCAAGGGTGAACAACTTACTTTTAGGCATCCTGCTCTCCTCTCAATGTTGAAGAAACGCACTCTACGCCGCTACCGTGGGCCGCCACGGCGTGTACGGGGATGGGCGAGGGGGGACCCTCTGCCACCCCCTGCCGCTAAGAACTGGTGGAAGAGGACTGTGCCGTCCACAGCGTTTATATTAACATATATTGGCCCGGAATGGAAGTGGGATAGTTATACTTTTTGCCCGGGGAAAATTCTTTTTGGGCGAGCAGGTGCCGGGGGCGTGGCTCGTTCTGTTTTGACTACCGGCTATCCTTCAGTCCGATGAGCCGAGATATCATGCTAGGATGAACCAGGATTGACTTACATGAATAATTGATCACCCAAACCAGTTGACAAATCCCCAATACCAGTTGACAAATCCCGTTGAGCTCGCTATAATGATCTTACCCATCTAGTCTTTACAACCCTTCCGCGCCGATAGTGGGTCGTTTCCTGGTTCGCTTCTGTTACAGCTAGGTGCATAAAGATCTAATAATTCGCAGCGAAATTTGTGCCTGAAGTGGATCAAAAAGTATTAGATCTTTATGCATCTATCTGTAATTGTCCACGGCGACTCACATTTCGCTGGAATGTTGCGGAGCACTTCTGCGAAAGGATCTACTCAGCTTCCAGGTGGGATCAGGAGGCTGATCATCGCTGCTTAACTGAATAGAGGACTGCTATGGATTACCGAACTGTTGGCTCGAGTGCCTTGCGGGTGCTCGATTCGGATCCACCAGGCCACACGCACGCTGCGGCGTGCCTGCTCCGCGTGGGTGCATCTCAACACACTCCTGAGGAAGGGGCGCTCGATAATGCCGTCCTGGCCTATTTGCCGGGCACTGAAGCGGGGGTCGAACGGGGGTCGCTGCTGGCGCTGACGACCGCTGGGACTGATGTGCTGGCGGAGCAATCGGCAGCGGTGCTGGCAGCAGCAGAATTCGTGCGGGCTTACCATGCCTCGCTCGGCCAGCACGCCGGGCAGGCGTTGCGCAGTGCGGTAGGCGGCACAGTCCGCCATATGGCCGCGCTGTCCCACACCAGCGGTGCCCCCGATCTGGCGTTCGCGTATGCCGCGCTGCAAGATCGCCAGGTCTGGATCGCGGCGCGGGGTGCCGTGTGCGTGTATGTGCTGCGCGGAGCGTTGGGCCAATGGGCGGCGCTCGACCTGGCCCAGCCTGCCACGCCGCGCAATCCCCTGGCCCCCACCTTTTACGCCCCCCTCTCTCTCGAAACCGGCGATATCCTGCTGTTGCTGACCCGCGCGATTCAGGAGCGGCTGACCAAGCGGTTGATCCGCCGCTGCCTGCTGGGGTTGGTCCAACACCGCCCCCATATCCGGGCGCAATGCCTGGCCGATACCCTCGTGCGGATGGCAGCGGTGGAGGGTGGGGCGGTGCCGCTGGCCGCGTTAGTGGTGCGCTGCCATGCGGTGCTGGCCCCCACTGCGGCGCGGGCCTACCGCTGGCCGGCAGCCTATGGCGCGGCCCTCCGCTTGCCTGCCGCCGCGTCCTGGCACCTGCCCCCACCCGACGAACTGACGATCCCGCCGCCCCGGACTGTGGGCGAGCACGCCGCCCCGCGCTTGCGGGCCGTGGATTACAGCGCGCCCCCGGAGGTTGCGGCACCAGTTGTGACCGCACCCAGCCCCGCCGTAATGGCTGAGTCAGCGGTTGTAGCCCCGGCCAGTCCTTCCGTAATAGAGGACCTGCCGACCCCGCCGCCGGCCCCGCCCCGGCGGGCACCTCCCGTGCCGGCCCTCCGGGCACCGCACTCCGTGCTGGCCCTGATCCTGACCCTGGCGGGCGGGCTGGGGGTTAGTTGGCTGGGCGGGACCCTCTATTATCTGCTGTCGGCGGCCTCGCTGGCCGGGATTATCGGGTTGCTGACCTTCTGGTGGCGCAGTTTCGGGCGACCGGGGGCCCCCCGGCCCCAGGGGTCCGCCGCCGGAGCCTCGCAGCGGTTGCGCGGGATCAGCCGCGCCACGGCCCAGGCCTGGCCGGAGCCGTTTGCGCTGCCAGTGCCGCCGGGCGGCACCGAGGGCGCGCCCCGCCTGCTGGTGCCGAGCAAGGCTGTGCTGGCCCTGCCCCAGGATCAGGCGCTCCAGGTCGGCTGCCTCGATATCGTCAGCCTGCGCGACAGCGCCGGGCGGATCGTGGCCCAGGTGGTGTTGCTCTGTCCCGCCCATTTGCTGGCCCATCCGGGCGCGCAGCCCGAAGGACTCATCGTGCTGCTGCACGATCTGGTGGAGGATCGGCGCAGCGCGATGGCATGGCTGGCCCCCCGGCGGGCGGGTGCCTTGCGCGCCCAGACGGTCCAGACGCTGGCGGCTTACGGCGAAACCCCTGCGCCCGTGCGGGTGGCGGCGACCGGTGGCGGACCGCTGGAGTTGATGGCCGGGCAGGCACAGGTCCTGTTAAGCGTGGAGCGGTGCCGCTTCCTGGAGCGGTTCCGCCCGCGCCACCTGGCGGCGTTCCAGGTGCGAGTGGTCACGGCGCAGGCCCGCTTTTAGCGTGGCGCTATCCACCGGCACCCTGCCTACCTCTGCGACGATGGAGGTACTGCTCGGCCCCTCGGAGCCGGGCGGTACGGTTGTGCAGGCGGTCCTGGGTCCCGGCGAACGGGCGACGGTCCAGGCGGCGGTTGATCTGGCCGATCCCCTCCTGGTGGGGCTGGTGGCCCGCATTCGGGCGCGCACCGCGACCCTCGACGAGGCGCAACGGCTGGGGAATTGGCTGTTCGAGCGGGTCTTCATCGGCGGGGTAGGGGCGGCCTACCGCGAGGCGCGGGGGCGTGCCCGCGCCGAGGGCGCGCCGTTGCGCCTGCTGCTGACCCCGGCGGGCGGGCTGGCCGAGTTACCCTGGGAGTTTCTCTACGATCCCATCCTGGGGCAGCATCTGGTACTAACCCCCGATGTGCGGCTGGCCCGTAATCTGGTGTCCCTGCGCCCGGTCAATCCGCCCCTGGTCGCGCTCCCGTTACGGGTGCTGCTGGCCTCGGCGGCACCCCAGCGCCTGGGCACCCTGCGCCTCGACGTGCTGAATGTTGAAGCGGAACTGGCCCTGATCCATACCAGTCTCGCCCCGCTGGTGGATGACGGGCTGCTGACCATCCACACGGTGCGCTTGCGGTCGCCCGATGATCTGGTGCGCACCGCCCGGGCCCATCAGCCCCACATCTTTCATTATATCGGCCACAGCGGCGTTTGGAACGGAGCGCCGGTGCTGGTAGCGGGGGAGGGGCCGGGGGGTACGGCGATCAGCGCGGGCCAGCTTGCCGCCGCGCTCGGCGCGATCCCCTCTTTGCAACTGGTGGTGCTGAACAGTTGCTGGAGCGGCCAACTGGGCGTGCAAGCCGGGTTGGTGGGCCTGGCCCCGGCCCTGGCCGATGCCGGGGTGCCCGCCGTCGTTGGCTGGCAAACCGGGATCACCGATCACAGCGCGCCCTGGCTGGCGGCGCGGCTCTATGAAGAGCTAGCGCGGGCCGCGCCGGTCGATGACGCGATGGGGGTGGCGCGGCTGGCCCTGTTCCTGAATGAGCGGGTGGAGCGGCTGGCCTGGGGGCTGGTGGTCCTCTACTTGCGGCGGCAGACTACGCGGCTTGTCGCTCCCCCGGCGCGGACGTGGCGGGTGCTGGTGATTGACGATGAGCAGGAGCGGGCCGATCTGTTGCGTTCCCGCCTGGGCGTGCGGGGGATCGAGGTGACCTGGGCAATTGGGGGCGTCGCGGGCCTGCAAATCGCTCCCCAACTGCATCCCGATGTGATAATATTAGATTTGAAGATGCCCGGTATGGATGGCTTCGAAGTGCTGCGCCGCTTGCGGGTACACCCGGTGCTGGCCGAGATCCCGGTGGTGGTGCTGAGTTCACTCGGCTTCGATTATGATACGGCGTTGACCGCCTATATCGGCGGGGCGCGCTATGTGATTCCGTACAATGGGCGGATTGACCAGTTGGAGCAGGTACTTCACCATAACCTGGGGGTGCCGCTGCAATGAGGGTAAACGGCGACAGGTTAATTGCTTGGGGGATGGGCTATGGATCCGGCGTGGGGAGTGCCGGAGTGGTCTATCGGGCGGACACGACGGGGGATAACCCTGGTGGAGTGTTAGCCAGGGGTGGCGTGCGGACTGGGAAGTTGGCTTACCGGGGGACCTAGCAATGGAAAGGCCCATTCACATACTCTTTGCGGCTCCGCGTGACCGCTATGGTGATCTCTTAATGCGGTTGCAAGGACGCTATGCCGTTCACCAGGCGCGTGATGATGCGGCGGTGGTCGAGTTCGCCGACCAGGCGCGGTCGGCGGGCCGACCATATGATCTGGCGATCCTGGCCTATGATCCCCCTATGTTGGGGGTAGGAGCCAGCGTCGAGCAACTGCGAGTCATTGCGCCGACCACCGCCCTGATTACCCTGCTGCCGCCCCATATCCCCGCCCCGTCGGGACCCCTGGCCGCGGGGAGCCGGAGCCTGCGCGAACCGGCGGATCCAGCGACAGCGCTGGGCCTGGTGGAGGATGTGCTGGAGGAGCGCGCGGCGCAGGTGGCCCGGCTGCGCTCGGCGGTGGTCGCCCCGCTGGCCGGGCTGAGCGACGAGGTCTTACGCCAACCCGATCTGGTGAGCGCGCTGCGAGCGCTCTATCAACAACTGGCCGGGCTGGTGCGCGCCGACTATTTCTATGTCGCCCTGTACGACCGGCGGCGCACGCGGGTGCTGGTGCCGCTGACCTGGGACCGGGGGACCTATCGGTCGGGGTCCCCCCGCCGCCACCAGGCCCACGCCGGGCTATCTGACTGGGTGATGGTCCATAACTTGCCCCTGGTCAGCGGCAATCTCCCCACCGATGCGGCGCGGCGGGGCTGGCCGACCACGGAGCCGAACGTGCCGGAAGTGCCGACCTCGGTGATGGTCTTGCCGCTGCGCCTGGGGGGGCAGGTCATCGGCGTGCTGGGCGCGTTTCATTCGCGGCCCGCCGCCTTCACCCAGGAAGATTATCAGGTGGTCAGCTTCGTCGCCGATTTCATGGCCGGCGTGATCGGGCACTGGTGGGGGCGGCGGCAGTGGGAGCATGAGCATGAGGTCCTTCAGGCGTTGGATCGGCACCTGGACACGGCTGCCGACCGCACCGCCGTGCTGACCCAGACCGCCGAGGCCGCGCTGCAACTGACCGGCATGGCCGCCGCCACCATGATCGGCCTCGACCCGACCGGGGCCCCGGTCGAGCAGCTGGTGATGCCCGCTGATACCGCCTTCGCCGCGTTCACCCCTTCGCTGGCTCAGCTTGCCCACCACCTCAGCCATGCCCAGCAGGGGGGGATGGTGGATTACACCACCACCACGCGCACCCTGACCGATCTGGGGCAGCGCGGTGTCGGGCGCATCGTCTCGTATGCCTTGAGCAACGACGGGCGGGCCGACGCGCTGCTCTGGCTGTTGCACGGCAACGAGCGCCCCTTCGATAATCAGGACCAGGCGGCGCTGGCGGCGGTGGCTCGCCACGGGCGGGTGGCCCTGGCCGAGCAGAGCCGCGAGGCCGTGCGGACCCGCGAGCAGCAGGTGTTTGCCCGGCTGGCCTGGCGGGCCTCGGTCGAGAGCAGCCCCACGCTCTTGTTGAGCACCGCGTTCAACGAGATCGGCAAGCTGGTGCCCTGGCAAGCGGCGGCGGTCTGGCAGGCCGACCCGGTGTTGGGCGAGCTGCGCCCGTTGCGGATCGAAGGGTCGTTCTCGACCCTGCCTTCCCAGCCCTTGCCCCTGCGGGGGTCGCCGCTGGATGTGGCCCTGGAGCAGGGGGGGGTCCAGCGGCTGGATCCGTCCCTGATCGACACGCCCCAGGGCCACCCCAGTGGTCCGGCCCTGGCCGTCTCGTTGCAACGCAGCCAGACGCAAGCGATCGGGGTGCTGGTCCTGGAACGGGCACCCGGTGCCCCCGAGTTTTCGCTCCGCGAAGAGGCCCATCTGCTGAACCTGGCGCAATTACTGGTCGCCGGGTTGGAACGGCTGCGCTGGCAGCGCCTGGGCGCGTTGCACAAGGCGCTGGCCGGAGCGCTGGAACACCCGGCCCCGGCGGTCTGGTCCCGCGTGGTGGGCGTGGTAGCTGTGCATCTGGGCAGCGAAGCCACGGCTGCCCTGGTGCTGGACGGCCCCGAACTGCGCCCGCTGGCGGTGTTCGCGCCGCCTGACGAAGAGACGGTGGCCCCCTGGACGGTCGCGGGTCCGCTCTTGCGGGCGGCGATGCTGCCGGGCGCAACCACCCAGCTCTACAGCGGACCCGCGATAGCCCCGCTGGGCAGCCTGGTTGTGACCCCGCTGGTGGTGGGGACGACCGTCCTGGGGGCGTTTGTGGCCTGGAGTTCGCGGGTCGGCGCCTTCGGCGCTTCGGCCCTGGAACTGTTGACCCAGGCCGCGGAGCGGGTCGGCCCCCTGGTGCTGGTGGCGCAGGCCGGAGCCGGGGACACCGCGCAGCGCCGGGCGTTGAACCTGTTCCAGACCCTGCACCGCGACGCTCTGACCGCACCCGACGTGAGCGCGCTCTTGCGCCTGGTGCTGATGCACGCCCTTGCCAGCACCCCGGCGACCTATGGCGCGCTGTTCCTGCGCGAAGCGGGCGATGTGATCAAGCAACGGGCGGAGTACCCGGCCCAGCCGGGACAGGATGCCCCGCGCGAGATCCAGGCCCTGGTCGCGCAGGTCACCCGCAGCGGGCAGATGGCCCAGCAGAGCACCGCCGACCACGAAACGACCGTGGCCTGTGTACCCTTGCGCGAGGGCCGGACCAGCATCGGGGCGTTGCTCGCGATCAGCCCCCGCGCCGACGGCTTCACCCTCGACGACCTCGATCTGCTCACGCAGGTGGCCGCCCTGGCTGCCGATTTCATCACCAGCCGCCAGAGCCTGGAGGCCGGGCAGGCCTTGCGCAGCGTGGCCGGGCTGCCCGTGCCGACCTCGCGGGTGCTGGCGCGGCTGCCCGCGTTGGTTTGCCAGGCGCTGAACGTGCCCGTGTGCCTGGTCCACGTGCTGGATCGCCGCCGGAACCACTACCAGTTGGCCGGTAGCGCCGGGCTGACCTCGCCGGAGGCCGCGCCCGGAGCTGACACCCTGGCGCTCGCCGCCGATGATCCGGCGGTCCAGCGGTTCTTCGCGGCGGCAGGACGCCTGGCCGTAGGCGAGGCGCTGGGCCGCGATCTGTGGGCACCCGCCGAGTTGCGGGCGGCGGGCTTGCAGTGGGGCACAGCCCAGCCGTTCTTGCTCGATGGGCGGTCGTTTGGCATCCTCTCGGTCCACACGTTCGACGGACGCCCGCTCGATGTGGGGGTCCCCCGGATGCTGGCCGCGCTGGCTGCCGAGTTGGGAGGGACGCTGGACGGCTTGCAACAGGAGCGCCGTCTGGAACTGCTCCAGGCCGGGAGCGCCATGCTGCCCCACCTGCCCCCCGGCCTGACCG
>JBBSAN010000312.1:0-7532 GCA_038252265.1 Chloroflexia bacterium | reverse complement strand
TATGTGCGCGAAACAATAAAAATGCTGCCCCAAAAGCCAGAGGCGAATATAATTCGGCAGATTTTTCGGCGGGTGGCGAGCTTGGGCCGGATTCATGCGGCCGTGCCTGACGCCACGGCCGCATGATTGGCGTAGGTATTGAATTGTATACTCACTAATCCGGGTCAGGCGGCACCGATTGAGGGTTGTAAAGAGATCCGATCGGCCACCCCCTTTCGTACACCGTTGAGTAGAAGAAGGTACACCATAAAACATGGTTGAGTGCGTGTCGTCTTCTACCCGGGGTTTCGCGCCTCACCTGCGGCAGCAGCGGGAAGAACAGCAACCTTTAACCACCATTACCCAGCATCCACCATCCACAGGAGGAAAGGGATTCAATGAAGAAGCTGAGCACAATTGCCTTGTTGATCGCCGCGTTCGCGGCCTTGTCTCTGAGCAGTGTCGGCGCTGCTGATGCCGGTCAAGTGATCACCGTGCAACTGCAAGCGCAGAACGGGTCCGGCGAGGCCGGTACCGCCACGATCAAGTGGGTTTCCGATAGCGACGTAATGGTTAGCGTGAACCTGGCCGGGGGCGGGGCCGCGATGACCGAGCCGCAGCCCGCGCACATCCACAAGGGCACCTGCGCCACCCTGAACCCGGCCCCGGCCTTCCCTCTGACCAACATCGTCAGCGGCAAGTCGGACACGACAGTTATGACCTCGCTCAAGGACCTGACCAGCGAGAGCTATGCGATCAACATCCACAAATCGGCGGCGGAAGCCAGCGTCTATGTGTCCTGCGGCGATATCCTGGTGGCGAACATGACCGGCGGCGCGATGGCTGGCGGCACGACGGCTGGCGGCAACATGGGCAGCACGATGCCCGCGAGCGGCAACGGCGACATGCTCCTCCTGGCCGGGCTGCTGGCCTTCGGCGCCCTGCTGCTGACCGGCACGGGCCTGGTGATGCGCCGCAACCGCGCCTAATCCACCACACTCCGCACCAAGCAAACCACATGCTGCTGCCGCAAAAAGAGCGCCCCTCCGGGGGTGCTCTTTTTATTTGCCCCCTGTTACGGATGAGAATAACCCCCTACGGAGGACACTGTGAGAAATCGCCCGCCCTGTACGTTCTACTTACGGGCAAGCTACTATGCGCCCATCTTACTTCCGAGCCGAGCCGGATTTGGCGGAACCGCCCCCTATATGCTATAATGAGAAGCGGTGGTCGGTGATTTATGCTCTGCAACGTGGCCGGGCAAACCGCCCCCAGCCTGATCGCTATCTATCTTTCTTTGAGGAGACTCCCGTGATCGACGGCAAACTATCGCTCATTTTACCTGCCCATAATGAAGAACCGAATATCGAATATGTGGTGCGCCAGGCGTTGGAAGTGCTCTCCACCCAGTTCCGCGACTATGAAGTGATCCCGGTGGATGATGGCAGCCATGACCGCACCCCGGAAATTATTGATGCGTTGGCGGCGGAGGATTCGCATGTGCGCCCGCAGCACCACCCCAAGAATAAGGGCTACGGGGCTGCGCTGACCACCGGCTTCCAGGCCGCCACCGGCGATTATCTGATGTTTATGGACTCGGATCGCCAGTTTGATATCCACGATATCACCCGCCTGACTCCCTATGTCGAGGGCTATGATATTGTCGCCGGTTACCGGATCAAGCGGAATGACCCGGTGTATCGCTATTTCATCGGGACCGGCTTCAACCAGATGGTCAAGCTCCTGTTCCAGGTGGACCTGCGCGACATTGACTGCGGTTTCAAGATCTTCCGGGCCGACCTGCTCAAGAATATGGAGTTGTCCAGCCCCGGCGCGCTGATCAATACCGAGATCCACGCCAAGGCGAACGTCCAGGGGCGCAGCGTGGTCGAAGTGGGCGTGAACCACTACCCACGCCTGGAAGGGGAGCAGTCGGGGGCCAGCGTCCAGGTGATGATCCGCGCGATTAAGGAAACCTTCAAGCTCTGGGGCCGGATGCGCAACTATGTCCCGCCCGACGGCGAGATCGTGGTCGCTCCGGCCAGCGCGCGGGGCATGATCCTCTTTATCGGCGCAGTCAACGTCGGTGCCATCGCCGGCCTCGCCGTCCTCGGCTACTTGGTCAGCCGCCTGATGCGCAAGCGCGACTAACCTATAACGGTGGTACCTCTATGCTCACCTCCCTGGACAGTGTCGTCCTCGGTGATCTGGACCATCCCCTCAGCGCCGCGACCCTCGCTACCATTGCGCGGGCGCGGCCTGGGGCATCCCCCGTCCAGATCGATCCCCAGGCCGCCACGCGCGTCAGCCACGCCGCTGCTATTGTGGCCGATATCGTGGCCCGCCGCGAGGTTGTCTACGGCATCTCCACCGGCTTTGGCGCGTTCAAAGACCGGGTCATCGCCCCCGAAGCCCTGGAACAACTCCAGGCCAACCTGATCATGAGCCAGACGGTGGGCGTCGGCCCGCCGATGAACCGGGAAGAAACCCGCGCCCTCATGGTCGCCCGCGCCCAGACCCTGGCTCTCGGCTACTCCGGCCTGCGGCTCTCCACCCTCCAACTCCTGCTCGACATGCTCAACGCCGGGGTCCACCCGCTGATCCCGCTGCAAGGCTCGGTGGGGGCCAGTGGCGACCTCGCGCCGCTGTCGCACATGGCGTTGGGCATGATGGGCGAAGGCGAGGCCGAGCGCGAGGGACAGTGGCTCCCCGCCGGGGAGGCGCTGGCGCTGGCAGGGTTAGCCCCCGTGCGGCTCCAGGCCAAAGAGGGGCTGGCGCTGTGCAACGGCACGTCGCAGATCGCGGGGCTGCTGGGGTTGGCCGTGGCCGACACCGCTAACCTGGTCCAGGTGGCCGACATCATCGGGGCGATGAGCTTCGAGGCACTGGCCGGGGTGACCGCCGCGCTCGACCCGCGCATCCATGCCGCCCGCCGCCACCCCGGCCAGCAGGCCGCCGCCGCCCATCTGCGTGCCCTCATTGCCGGGAGCGAGCTGACCTGGCCCGACGGGCACTCGCCCCACCCGCTCCCGGTCCATGATCTGGTCTCCCAAACCACGGCCAAAGTGCAGGACGCCTACTCTTTGCGCTGCATGGCCCAGGTCCACGGCCCGGCCCGTGAGGTGCTGGCCTATGTGCAGGGGGTGGTGGAGAACGAACTGAACGCAGGGGTGGACAACCCGCTGGTGTTCGGGGCGGGGCTGGTCGGAGCCGATGAGGAAACGGCCATCATATCGGGCGGCAACTTCCACGGTGCGCCGGTCGCCATCGCCGCCGACATCCTGGGCATCCCCGTCGCCGGGCTGGCGAACATCAGCGAGCGCCGCCAGGCCCGGCTGGTGGATGTCCACGCCCACGGCGGCCTCCTGCCCCCCTTCCTGATCGAGGACGGCGGCCTCAACACCGGTTTCATGATCATTCAGTACACCGCCGCTGCGCTGGTCAGCGAGAACAAGAGCCTGGCCCACCCGGCCAGCGTGGACAGCATCCCCACCTCGGCCAATCAGGAAGACCATGTGAGCATGGGGCCGATCGCCGCCCGCCATGCCCGCGCTATCGTGGCGAACACCGCCACCGTCCTGGCCCTGGAATGGCTCACCGCCGCTCAGGCGCTCGATTGCCGCCTCCGCCGGGCCGAGCGGCCCCTCCGGCTGGGCCGGGGCACCGCCGCCGCCTACGCGCTGCTCCGCACCGTCGTCCCCTACCTGGAGCGCGACACGATCCTCACCCCCTACATCGCCGCCGCCTGCGATCTCCTGACCAGTGGCCGCCTCGCCGCGACGGTCGCGGACGCGCTGGGGGATGGGGGTTAGGGGTTGGGGGTTGGGGGTTGGGGGTTGGAGGACGATCTGGCGCGCTTGCGCGATGCGCTGCAACTGCTACCGCTGGCTGAGGAGGTGACGGATGGGCCGGGGACCCATCTGCGGGTGCTGTTTCAGCCCGCATTCCACGCGTCCGGCTGCCTCACGCTTCATCTCCAGGATCGGGTGAGCACCGTGGAGGTAGTCCTGCGGAACCCCTCAGCCCGTTCCCCGCTGCCCGCATCCTCGCAGGCGGATTTGCACTGGGCGACGGCCCCGATCCCCACCGCCCCGCTGGAACGGTTCCATGCCGCCGTCGCAGGGATCGTCCTCGCAGGCCTGGGCGATACACGGCCCCACGCGGGGCGCGACGGGATGCTCATTGACGGCGAAGTGATGGAGGACGGCGTGCTTAGCACGTTCGCCGCCTGGAGTCCCGGCCCTACCGGGGAGCCGGACACCTATCAGGTCTGCACAGCGCTGCTCGACCTGGCCCGCGCCTGCCTGCCCGACGAGCACAGCCAGACCGGGCTGGCCCAGATCCAGCGCTATCTGACGAGGTACGAGGTATGAGGTACGAGATAGGAGATAGGAGTATCTGCACTTCGTACCTCAAACTTACAACCTCATACCTCATACCTCGTACCTCCTACCTCCTACCTCGTCACCAACCCCCAACCCCCAACCCCCAACCTCCCGTCCTACGGCGTGATCACCTCAAGCTGCGTCAGGTGGGGGACGAAGCGCCCGCCGCGCTGGTCGCTGGCGATGATCAGGCGGGGGGAGCCGGTGCCGTTGGGGCCGCAGCAGATCGGCACGCCGTTCTGCTTGTAGGCGATCAGGACGGTCTCACCCTCCCCGATCTGGTCCAACTCCCCACCGGCCACCGCCGCTTGCCGCCCGTCACCGCTGGCGAGAAACACCTTGCCCGCCAGGGTCGGCGCGTCGGGGGTGATGCCCGCCGCCTGGAGCAGCGTCGCCAGGGGGACACCGGTGAATTTATCGTTCTGAAGCGTGTTGCCCGCTGTATAGACGACGATGGTGGTCGCCGCGCCACGGGTGGCGAGGTCCGCGCCGGTCAGAGTTAGCGGTTTGGGCACGCCGATCAGCCGGAGCGGCCCGGCGGGCGGGGTTTGCAGCGGGTGACTGACCACTTCCAGCTTTTGCAGCCGGAACACATAGCGGTCGGCGTGGGCGTCGAGGGCAGGCACCAGCGCGGGCGTATCAAGCGGCACGCCATCACGACTGATAGCGACGAGGATCGGGGCGTGGGTGAAGTGGAAATCGATCTCGCCCCAGGCGATCACGACGCGCTGGCCCCCGGCCCCGCTGGCGATGATATACCGCCCCGGCAGCTCGCGGCCCAGGTTGCCGCCCCCCCCTTCCGCCATCAGCAGATCATAGAGCAGCACGCCCCGATACATCGGCGCGTTGGCCTGGCTGCTGTCGGGCAGGTCGCTATAGCCGCCCTGGACCGTTTGCTGCGGCATTTTGCCCAGGTCGGCCAGGCTCAAGGTCAGCGGAGTCTTCACGGCACCGGTGATTTGTAACTGTCCCCCCCCTTCGGGGGCCACCGTCGGCGGCGGGCTGTTGCCGTAGCGCCACTGATAATAATGCTGGCCGATGTTGCCCATCTGCACCTGATAGGCCGCCGGGTTGCTCGGCGTGTAGGTCAGCACCCGGCGCTCGAACGCCTGGATCAGCACATCGGCCACCTTGCCGCCGACGGTCTGCTGCGCCCAGTAGGGGTCACTGATCGGGTAGCCGCTGGCATAATACCAGGGGTTGATCAGCGGCGCGGTGACATTCGTGCCGTTCTCGATGACCGGCCCCTTCTGGTTGAGGAAGGTCCAGAACACGTCGGCAACGTTATGCCCGGTCTCCGGGGCAAAATGGGCGTATTTATTGGGCGGGAATGCGCCACCAGGCCGGGCCACGGGCTGGCCGGTGTGGTTCAGCGCGCCGGTGATCGTTTGCCCGGTCTTGTTGGGCTGCTTGTGGTCGCCCAGTGGGGTGTTCGACACCCCGGCGAAGGCGGCATAGGTGGGGGCGAGCGGGTCGCCGGGGTCGCCGCTCATCGGGATCGCCGCCGGAGCACGGTTCACCGTCCTGCTGTCGCCCACCGCCATCTGGCCGGAGATCAGTTCCACGGTCAGCCGCCCGTTGGTGACATAGAACGGGCTGGCCTTGTCGCCGTTCGGGTTATTGATCTCCATGCGGCTCTTATCGAAGTACTGCACCACCCGCCCACCACCCGGCGACTCGGCGTAGTCCTCGCGGATGCCGCCGGTGTTGGGCTGCGGCCCCCAGAACCACGTCCGCACCACCTCCCCGACCGCCACCAGATCATCGGTGCGGGTCCAGACACGCTGGAACGCAGGGTCGGCAAAAGGAATGGGGGCGGCCGTCGCCGGAATGACCGGCAGCAGCAAGGCCAGCAGTAGCAGGCACGTCCAGATCCGTCGCATGAGATTCATTCTCCTTGTGGGCTTATTTTAACGCAAAGACGCCGAGGGGCAAAGGCTATTGCGTTAACCTCGGTGCAGCCCGAACGCCGCAATGTCGCGCACCCAGCGGACCAGGCCCCGTGGGCCGAGCACCCGCCAGGTGATGGGGAACACCGCCGGGTAGCGCGCCGCTGTGGTCAGCAAGATCCGCAGGTAGTCGCGGAAGGTGTGGCGGTCCTGGAGGAAGCGCCCGGTGGTTGCCGTCCCCACATGCTGGAGCGCGCCGCAGAAGGCGTTCATCAAGCGGTTGACCGCCGCCGAGTCGCCGCCGGGCCAGGGTTGGAGCAGCCGGGCAAACGCCCAGGCCGGGCGCAGGTTCGCCTGGTACGGCCCGATGGCGGCCAGATCGCGGGCGGTCAGTTCGCCGGTGCGCAACGCCTGATCGAGCCGGGCGCGGGTCGGGGGCAGGTGGCGCACAAACGAGCCGAAGCCGCAAAAGGTCAGCGGCGATTGCCCCGCCGCCGCATCGCCCAGGCACAGCACCCCCCGCGTGGCCGTGCGCCCCTGCCGCCCATGCCGCGCCGGGATATAGCCATACACAGGACGGAGATGAGTTGCGAGTTGCGAGTTGCGAGTTGCGAGTTGATGGGTGGTCCGGGTTTGTTGATAGGTGGGCAGGAGGGTGAAATACTGCTCGAAGAGATCGAGCAAGCTTTGCCGGGGGGCCTGGGCTGGCCCGGCGAGGTCGTAGTAGAAGACATAGACAGTGGTGTCGTCGTTGCGACCGGGGAAGCCCTCCCAGATCAGTTGCCGCCCGGCCTGCGTCCCGGCCACGCTGACCAGGATGTCGCCCACGCCGGGATCGCCGCCCATCCCGGCGACGACCGTGCCGACCGTGGGGCACACGCCGTCAAACGGACGGCCCCTGTTCAGCGTCAGGGCGATAGGCGAGATGCTGCCCATCATGTCTACCACCAGCCGCGCCTCGACCGTCTCCGGCCCGCTGGGGCCGTCCAGGTAGACATGGCTGCACACGCGCCCCTGTGCCGTCGTCACCACCCGGCGGAAGCGCCGCCCGCCCCGGATCGTGCCGCCCGCCGCCAGGAATTTGGCCCGCGCCAGATCGAGCACGGCCTGGGCGTCCAGCGCCAGGTCCAGCACGCCGGTCAGCAACAGCGGGGTGGCCGGAGAGCCGGTGCCTGCCGCGTCGAAGCGGATTAGCCCCTGGTCGTAGGTGGTCGCCGTCGCCCCGGCCAGTTCGTCCCAGGTAAAAAGGCCGTCCTCGACCAGCACCGCCAGTTCGCGG
>JBBSAN010000311.1:0-7539 GCA_038252265.1 Chloroflexia bacterium | reverse complement strand
TCATCCCGCGCAGCGTCACCGACATTGACCAGGCGGCGCAGACGGTCACCGGGCTGATCTTCAGCGGCCTGACCCGGCTCGATAATCGCCTGCAACCGGTACCCGACCTGGCCGAGTCGTGGACCCCCGCCGCCGATGGGCTGAGCGTGGACTTCAAGCTGCGCGATGGGGCGCTATGGTCGGATGGCGAGCCGGTGACGGTGGACGACGTGACCTGGACCTACCAGAGCTACCTCAAGCTGCCGACGCCCAGCACCCTCCAGGTCCATTTACAGGACGCCGTGCTGGCGATTGAGCCGTCGAAGGCCGCGCCGAACACGGTACGCTTCTGGCTGAAGCGCAAGTACGCCGGGCTGCTGACCGATGTAGCCGCCCCGATCCTGCCCAGGCACCTGCTGGTCGATGTACCCCTGGACCGGATGATCATTAACCCGTACAGCTTCAAGCCGGTGGGCAGCGGCCCGTTCGTCTTCCAGGAGCGCAAAGAAGGGCAGAGCATCCTCCTCGCCGCCAACCCGCGCTATTACGGCGGCAAGCCCAACCTGGCCGGGGTCGCCTTCCTCGTCGCGCCCGACGCGCAGGTGGCCGTGAACGCGCTGGCCGACGGCAGCCTCCTCGCCGCTGAGGTGCCCCAGGCAACCTGGCAGGCCTACGCCGCCCGGCCTGGCATCCAGAGCGTCTTCACCCTGGGCCGCTATGCCGACACCGGGTATTATTTCGTCGGCTTCAACCTGCGCCAGGGCCATCTGTTCAGCGACACGGCGCTGCGCCAGGCGTTTGCCTATGCGCTGGACAAGGCCGCGCTGGTGGGGGCGGCGACCGGCGATGCCGGGCTGGCGGTGTGGAGCGATGTCCACCCCAATTCCTGGGCCTACGCCCCCGACACGCCCCGGCTCGACCACGACCCGGCCAAGGCGCAAAGCCTGCTGGATGGGGCCGGGTGGACGCCGGGCAAAGACGGCATCCGCCAGAAAGACGGCAAGCCGCTGGCCTTCCAACTCTATGTGCCGCTGGGCGACGAGACGCGCCAGAAGGCGGCCACGCTGATGCAAGCGCCCCTGGCCGCCGTGGGGATCAGCATGACCGTGACCAGCGCCGACCTCGATTCGGTCCTCAAAGCCAAGCTGGACCCCCGCCATACCCCGGCGTTCGACTTTGATGCGATGCTCCTGGGCTGGGACAGCAGCAGCACCGATCCCGACGATTTCGCCCTCTTCCACTCCAGCCAGATCCCAAC
This sequence comes from Chloroflexia bacterium, assembly GCA_038252265.1. Classification (GTDB taxonomy): domain Bacteria; phylum Chloroflexota; class Chloroflexia; order QHBQ01; family JAICKM01; genus JBBSAN01. The sequence goes on along the minus strand of JBBSAN010000311.1, from coordinate 6,302 downwards.
GACCGAGAACCCCGGCGGCCTGAACTTCCCCGCCTTCGCCGCCCCCGAATTCGACCAGCGGGCGGTGGAAGCCCGCAGCGCCTACGATTTCGCCGCCCGCGCCGCCGCCCAGGCCCGGATGCAGACGATCCTGGCCCAGGAACTCCCCTACTATTTTCTCTGGGCCGACGGCCACTTCCTGATCCTGAACCGCCGCCTGGGTGGCCCGGTAGACCCCACCTCGCCGCGCTGGCTCTGGAACGTGGAAAAGTGGTGGCTCGCCCCGGCCCCTTCTACAACTCCAACTCCGTAGAGATCACCACAGAGGACACAGAGATCACAGAGACGCTTGAACGTTCTCTGTGATCTCTGTGTCCTCTGTGGTGATCTTTTATTTCTGCCAGGGCACGACGGTCAGCGGGGTATTGAGGGTGAAAGAGGAAATGCCGTCGGCCAGCAGGAGCGGCTGGTCGGGGTGGGCGGTGGGGACGACGGTGATGCGGACGGTGTAGGTGCCGGGGGGGAGATCGCCCGGCAGGAACACGTCGCGGTAGTCGATCAGCGTGATATTCACCGGCCACTGGGTCGTCGGCCAGTAGCCCCCCAGCGGTGGCAGCGGCCCATCAGTCACGCGCACCTGCCCGGCGCTGTCCAATAGCTCGATGCGGAAGGCGTAATCGGTCGGCAGGGGGGCGGGAGTGCGCCAGTAGAGGGTGAGTGGCAGCCAGCTCGCGTTCTTGACAACCTTCGCATCGCGGCGCAATTCGTAGATATAGCCCTCGAAGCTGAAGCCGTTCGGGAAGGGCACGATCTGCGGGTAGACCGGTTCCGGGAACCAGCTATGCGGCTGGCCGTTGAACGAGAAACCATAGACGGTGACCCCGTTGTAGACCCGCTTCTCGAACTGGTGCCAGTTGAATTGGAACCACTGGAGCACCCGGTTGTCGGGATCTTCCCGCGCCGTGCGCTCCGGCGAAACGACCAACCAGGCCCGCTCGCGGTCGGTGATCGTTTGCAGCAGCGTGGCGTTCAGTTCGGTCTCGCCAAAGTCTTTCGTTTCCAGCGACGGGATCGTCCGCAGCGGCACAGTGTCGAGGTCGTCGGCATTGTGGTAGTAGTCCACTGCCGTGCGCAGGTAGCCGGGATAGACCAGCACCACATCGCGCAGCCGCTCATGCTGGCGGATGAAGTCTACCGCCGCCCGCCAGTTCTCTTTCTGCCCTGGCGGCCCGTAGTTGACCCCCCCCAGCGCGAACACCGTCGGCACGCACACCGCGACCAGCCCCACCCCCATCAACAGCGGGCGGATCAGGCGCAGGCGCAGTAGCCCCGCCGCGACGAAGAGGAGATAGAAGGGCAGCACGATGATCATATAGCGCCGCTCGAACAACGGCACCTGCAAGGTGGTCACCCAGAACAGAGCGATCGGCAAGACCCACATCAACAGGACAATACCCCAGTGAGCGTTTGTGCGGGCCAGCGCCAGCCACCCGCCCCGGTCACCCGCTGAGCGCGCCCGTCGCCCGGCCCACGGCCACAACCCCAGGATGAACAGCGCCCCCAGCCCCCAGGCCCCCAGCGCCTCCCATGGCGGGTCGGCCCGGTTCACCGCGAAGGTGACGAACAGCACACCAAGCATGTCACCCAGGCTGATCGGGGTCAGCCACCCGGCGACGATCTTGCCTTCCAGCAGGGCCAGCACCCGGTCCAGCGCCAGGGGCAGGAAGGGCAGGATGAGGATGCCCCAGGCCAGCGCCAGCCGCTTGCGCCGCCCCCCGGCGCGAGCCGGATCGGGGGCGGGGGCCGCCGGGTCACGCACCGCCCGCAAGACCAGCGGTGTGATCGCCAGTTGGGCCAGCAAGATCAGCCCGGCCAGGATGTGGGCATACAGCGCGATCCACGTTACCAGCAGGTAGATCAGCCACCAGCGGGGGGTGTCCCGCGCCACCGCCTCGAAATAGAGGAGCGTGCTGAGCAGGGTGATAAAGACGACGAAGGTGTACATCTTGGCATCTTGCGAGTGCCAGATGTGAAACGGGGAGATGGTCAGGAGGAACGCGGCCAGTAGCCCCAGCGTTTGCCCCTGCACACGCCGCCCGGCAACGTAGATCAACGGGATCGTGGCCGTGCCGAACAGCGCCGAGATCACCCGGACCTGCGCCTCACCGGTGCCGACCACCTGTATCCAGAAGTGGAGGAAGAGGGTATAGAGCGGCCCGTTCGCCCCTGCCTGGGTAAAGCTGGTCAGGATCGAGAGCGCCGGGGCACGGGCCTGGGCGATCAGGTCGGCCTCGTCAAACCAGAAGCTCTCGACCCCCAGGTGATAGAAGCGCAGGACCAGCCCCAGCAGCGTAAACCCCCCCACCAGCGCCCACGCCTGGTGCGCCGCCAGCAGCCCGCGCAGGCGCTGTGCATCCACGTAGCGCCCGAACAGGGTATCCAGCGCCCGATCAACCAGCACGTCGGGCACGCCGAGCAGACGTGGTTGGGGATTGCTCATACTCGTTCCCTCATATATATCCTATCAACGTCTGGGGAGCGAGGTTGGTTGTGCATGAAGAGGAGAAGAGGCTAAAGGAAGATCTAAGAAAAGAATAGACAACTAACACTCTGATCCCCAGTTATAACCAGGAGGGGCGTAGTTAATCAGATCAGGCAGCATTGCTGGACGACGACTAATATAAGACAATAACCAATGGTAAAAAACCAACAACGAATCATTGCCAAGTTGGTAACACTTCACTTTATCGGGATAGGTTGTGAGAATCTCATCTTTCTGTTCCCTACTCATGCTCCTAGCATACTCAGAATTAGGTTCACCAAACGTTGCTATGTTGAAGTAACTACCACTAGCAATAACACCTTTACCAAGAATACATACAAGATCTAATCTATCTTCTTCCTTAATGTCATTCTGGAGAGATATAATTCTGGACTTAAGAGCCTTAAGATTGGGGGCTGCGTAGGCGAAAAGGCAGACTAAGGTCTCTATCGAGGAGGTGGAGGATGATACAGGTAGGGAAGGCACTTTACGCATCTCTTGTTTCACAATTTTTGTTTTTTGTATTGTCTCCTCTATCACAGTTTTATTGAGAGAAGATTTCACTTCTATAAGACACTGAATAGTGCTAGGAGGGAAGACCGCAGAACGATATTCTGAGAAGAAAACCGGACTATTAAAATTATCGTAAATTATTACGTCCTGTTCGGTAGACACATTCCCTTCGGTCAATAGCGCAAAGCCTGATCCGACACCAAACCTTTTAGGTAAGTAATTGGACAAAAATCTCTGTAGAAGTATCTCACGTGCTTCTCCCAACTTACCATGATGATGCTTATAAAACGATAAAATCATTTCTGACTCAATCGCCATCGTTCTTGAAACGTACTGGAAATACTCGTGCATCATCGAAACACCTCTTGGATCATCCTAGCTCCTAGTTTGACCCTAAAATACCCATCCCAACCCCTACAAATACAGCCGCATCGTCAGGTGCTCGGCCTCGAACCCTGCCTTGCGGTAGAGGACGCGCATCGCCACGTTGGCGACGTGAACTTTGCCCGTAATCTCGGTCATTCCGGCGGTGCGGGCATAGGCGACTCCGTGGGTGAACAGGTGCTCGGCCAGGGCGGAGGCGTCGGGCTGGGTTTCGTCCACGGCCAGGCTGCGGAAGGTGGCATAGCGTTCGTCGGTCAGGAAGTTGGTGTTCAGGTAGACCCACAGCCAGCCGACCGCCTGCCCGTCCCGGTCCAGCACGAACATGCCCGGCTCGCCCCGGTCCAGGGCTTTCCGCATCTTCTTTTCGTGGACCGCCGGATCGACAATCGGATCGCGGGGGAAGGTGATTCGGGCGATGGCGATCTCAAAGGCGACGATGGCCGGGAGGTCGGCCAGGGTGGCCGGGCGGATGGTGGCCTCGGCAGGCGGCTCACTGGTCATGGGATGGCTCCTCGGCGGCGGGGACGGCGGTGCGTTCTTCGAGCGTGAAATGGTTCGCGCCGCACCGAGGGCACCCCGCCGCCTTCAGTTGTTCGATGGTCGTCGCCACAGCATCGGGCACCTGCCCCACCAGCAGCTTCGTGCCACAGCCCAGGCAGCGATAGCGGCGCACGGTGGGGCGCACCTCGCCGGTATAGAGGGGGCCGCGATAGGTGTCCACCACCAGCGGGTGCGCGCCCTCGGCGGTGGTCGCCACGATCATCTGGCTGATCCCGGCCAGCACGCCTGCTCCCCGGTAATCGTTGAAGCCGGGAATGACCTCAGTCACCGCCAGCCCCATCCCGGCCAGCAAACCCTGGAGGGCCACCTGCTCGCTGGGGGCGCGGTGGCCGAAGGAGAGGAACAGGTGCTTGCCCCCGCCGGGCCGCAGGGCGCTCACGGCCCGCGACACGAACAGTTCGGCCCCGGCCAGGGTATAGGGCGGGTCGGTCATCACCGTATCAAACTGGCCGAGCAACTCGGCGGGGAGCAGATCGCGCAGGTCGTGCTGGATCGGTTCCAGCGGAAGGTTGGCCTCGGCGGCGGCCTCGGTCAGGTGGGCCAGGATGCGCGGGTCGGTGTCGATCACGGCCAGCCGCCGGGTCAGCCGCCCGCTGCTGCCGGGGCTGAGCACCTGCCCCACCAGCCCGATCGCCAGGCTGACCGAGTCGTCGTCGCCCAGCAACAGCACGGATTTCCCGGCCAGCGCGCCCAGGGTTTGCATCAGCAGCACGCGGCGCAGGTTGGTGTCGGGGGTGCAGTGGCTCTGGTCCAGGGTCACGTCCACCGTCGGGTTGCGGGCGAACCAGCCTTCCAGCCGGGCGGCGGCCTCGCCCCACTCTGGCCCGGCCACCACCCGGCGGCCCTGGCAGACCCGGCAGAGGAAGCCTTTGCCCACCCAGCCCCAGGCCCCCTCGATCAGGACCAGCCCCTGCGGGGTCAACCGGATCGTCGGCCCGGCGGCCACCAGTTGCGCCCGCTCCAGCTCTCGGCGGATCGCGGTGATCACCGGGACCGGCAGGCGGGTCTGGCGGGCCAGCTCTTTGCCGGTCAGCCCCCCGGCGCGGTGAATCGTGCGCAGCACGGCCTCGATGCCCGCGACCCCTTCGCGCAATTGCGTGCGCGTCGCCAACTCGTGCAGCAGCGCATGTTGCTCTTCTTCGGATGTGGATACCATACGGGCATTATACCAGAAATCAGAAATTAGAAATTAGAAATCAGCAGGCGGCGACCTCGATGCGCCGTAACTCTCGCCGTTTGCTGACTTCTAATTTCTAATTTCTGATTTCTAAAAGCCCGTACGGAAAGAGCAACGCCCCGCCGGGCAGCGGGGCGTTCTCTAAGGAAGGAGTCAAGATCCATGCGGCGTTTTTACATTTTTTCTCTCTCACCATTAACGACGAATAAGCGGCGGGGTTTATTACACCTCTTTTGGGCAAATTGCAAAATTGGTCAAAACTCGTATAATCTGCGGTTTGCAGGCACGGCACCGGGACGGAAAGGCAAGAAAGGGCGGCGGTGCAGAAAAGACCGAGATACCGAAAGACGGAAAGAGCAACGCCCTGCCGGGCAGCAGGGCGTTCTCTAAGGAAGGAGCGAAGAGCCATGCGGCGCAAGTGCATTCTCTCTTCATTCATTATGACGTATGACCCCCCCATAATATTACACCTCCATCAAAGAAATTCTTTACCACTTTTTTGGGCCTGTCTCATACATCTATCAGACGGGTGGAGCGTGTAGAATCAGCAGACGCACTACAGGCCAATAGGTATAACAGTTTCTAAGGAAGGACCCGCTCATGCCCCATATTTCTTTATACGACTTGCTCACCCCGGATCTGGAACAGGATGTCTCGGTCAGCACCGTGGATATGATGCTCAAGATCAGCTATCAGATCGAAGACATCGTCCTCGACAACGAATTGCCGGTCGATTTTTACGCCGGGTTCCAGCGGTTCTCCTACTTTCGGCATCAAGATAAGCGTTATGAGCGGCTGGCAAGCATAGCCCGCCGCGTCTATGTGTTCGGGGAGCCGGACGTAACCCCGCCGACGATCCCCGGCGTACAGTTCATCCCCCTGGCCCCTGATGATCCGTTGACCAAGGAGTGGTTCCTGGTCGTCAACACCCCCTCGTTCTTCACCGCCCTGCTGACCCAGGAAGTGCCGGGGGCCGACCTGATCCGGGGCGACCGCCGCTTCCAGGGCATCTGGACCTATGACGAGCAACTGGTCAGCAACGCCTACCTGCTGCTCGCCCAGGTGTTGCACCAGCCCTACCGCCCGGTAACCCAGCGCGACTACCGCTCGCAGAACCGCTATCTGGTACGGATGTCGAACAAGCTG
>JBBSAN010000310.1:0-7575 GCA_038252265.1 Chloroflexia bacterium | reverse complement strand
TCATTGCTCATTGCTCGTCAGCACTTCAACGAGCCGGGGCAGGATCTCGCCCGCCCGGCCCAGGATCGTGGCATCGGTCAGGGGGGACAGGCCGGTCGGCTCCGGGTTGATTTCGATGACCAGCGCCCCGGCCTGTTTGGCGACCAGTGGCAGCAGGGCGGCAGGCTGCACCGTGGATGAGGTGCCGATGGCGAAGAGCGCCTCACACGCCCCCGCTGCCGCGTTCGCCGCCAGCAGATCGCCCTCATCGAGTTGTTCGCCAAACCAGACTACGTCGGGGCGGAGCAGCGCCCCGCAGGCGCAGCGCGGGATGGGATCGCCCGCCGTGTCCCACGCCACCAGCCAGTCCTGCCTAGGATGGTGCTCGTCGGCAGCGCAGCGCACCCGCCGCAGCGAGCCGTGGATCTCCAGCACCCGGCGGCTGCCCGCCGCGCTGTGCAAGCCGTCTACATTCTGTGTCACCAGCAGGAATTCGGGATAGAGCGCCTCCAGCGCGACGACCGCCTGGTGGCCGGGGTTGGGCTGCGCGGCGCGGAACAGGTTGCGCCGGTAGCGATACCAATCCCAGACCTGCTGTGGGTCGGCGGCGAAGCCCTCCGGCGAGGCCAGCGCCATCGGGTTGAAGCGCGCCCAGTAGCCGGTCTGCGCGTCACGGAAAGTGGGGATGCCGCTCTCCGCCGAGATACCCGCCCCAGTCAGCACCACCACCCGGCGCGCCCGGCGCAGGCCGCGCACCACGTTGGCGGGCAGCCCGGCGATCATTCGCGGGGCGGAAAAATAAGAAGAGTCGGAAATCTGCTGGTCCATAATCAGGCTCACATTCGCTTAACGGGTCGCCCACGCGCCCTACAATTGCCACCTTTTATTATACCATCCGGCGCAACTTTCGGTGCGATCCGCCCGCCCTGCCGCCGCACGTCCATTCCTTGACAACCCTAATCCCCTATGGTATGGTAGCTATGCTGGTTCACCTCGCAAAAGCACTCCGCAATCCGAAATCTAAAAGCCAAAATCATACTGGGGAGGCCGTCTGTATGGTCAAGCTCATCGCCTTGTACAAGCGTCCCGAAGACGTGGACGCCTTTGAACAGCACTATAATGAGGTTCACCTGCCGCTGATTCGTCAGGTGCCGGGCCTGCGCAAACTGGTCATGAACACCGCCTGGGGCGCGCCCCGCGGCGAACCGGCCTATTACAAGATCGCGGAAATGTGGTTCGAGGATCGCGCCGCGTTTGACACGGCGATGGCCTCGGATCAGAATCGCGCCGCCGGGAAAGACCTGATGAGCTTTGCCCGCGACGTGGTGACAATGATCTTTGTTGACAGCACCGAAGAAGGTGCTGGCACGGTTGAGGATTAAGCACGATGGCTCTAGATAACTGGCGGGGCCGCGACCCCGAGTCGTTCGGCTTTCGCAACATCCTCTACAGCAAAGCCGGGGGCATCGCGCGGGTCACGTTTAATCGCCCCGCCGTGCTCAATGCGCTCAACTTCGAGACGCTGAACGAGCTATCCGAAGCGTTCCTCGACATCTCCTATGATGACGCGGTGGGCGTGCTGGTGCTGACCGGGGCGGGCGAGCGCGCCTTCTGCACCGGGGCCGACCTGGACGAGCAGGAGCAATTCTTGACCCGCCCGCACGACTACTGGAAGTGGATGGGGGCGTTCATCCAGGCGCACGACCGGCTACGCAACCTGGGCAAGCCCGCCATCGCCCGGCTAAACGGCATGGTCGTCGGCGGGGGCACCGAGTTCAACATGGCCTGCGACCTGGCCGTGGCCGCCGACGATATTTTCATCCGCCAGGTCGGGACGATGCGCGGCAGCGTGCCTGCCGGGGGCGCGACCCAATGGCTGCCGATCATCGTCGGGGACCGCCGGGCGCGGGAGATCCTCCTGCTCAGTGAAGAGATCCCGATTGCCAAGGCGCTGGACTGGGGGCTGGTCAACCAGGTGGTGCCCCGCGCCGAGCTAGACACCGCCGTGGACGCGATGGCGGCCAAGCTCCTGCAACGGCTGCCCGAAATCATGCGCTACACCCGCCACCAGATCAACTTCTGGCGCGATCTGTCGTGGAACATGACCGTGCAGGATGCCCGCGACTGGCTCAGCGTTCACTCCAACTCGGCGGAGGTGGCCGAGGGCCTGGCCTCGTTCCACGAGAAGCGCCCGGTGGATGTGGCCGGGCTGCGCGAACGGCAGGCGCAGGGCGGCGCGTGGACCTGTCCCGGCTGCGGCCACACCATGTCCACCGACTTTGCCTTCTGCGGGAACTGCGGCAACAAACACGAGTAATGAGCGATGAGCAATGAGTGATGAGTGATGAGGAGTGAGCTAGTAGTGCGTACAGCCTACTAACCCCCAACCCCAGCCCCCAACCCCTAAGGGAGACTACGATGCGGTTTGTCGTCTATATCGAGGTGGAAGAAGATGGGAGCGTGATGGCCCATGTGCCCGCGCTACCCGGCTGCATCAGCACCGGCCTGAACCAGGACATCGCCTTGAGCCGCCTGCCCCAGGCGATCACCGACTATTTGCAGTGGCTCAAAGCCCACGGCGAACGGGTGCCCGAGCAGGTGGAGCCGATTGAACTGGAGTTTGGCGGGTCCAGCGACGATAGCGCCAGCGGCCACCCCGGCGACGCGGACGCCTTCTTCCCCCCGGACCGCGTACCGATGACCGAGCAGGAAGTCGCCACGCTGCTGCGGATCCTGAACTACTCGCGCCAGCAGTTGATCGAGACGGTGTCGGGCCTGCCCAACGAGGTGATGAACTGGAAACCGGGCAGCGGCGAGAGCGGCGAGGTCTGGGATATTGACGACATTCTGGAACACATCGCCAGTTCCGAGCAGTTTTATATCAGCCGCCTCAACCCGAATGTGATGTCGATGCTCCAGGAAACCCGCAGCGCTGCCGTCGAACGGCTGGCCGCGCTGACCGACAACGAACGCGGCCAGGTGATCGAACATGCCGGTGATATCTGGACGGCCCGCAAGGTCTTCCGCCGGATGCTCGAACACGAGCGCGAACACATCCGCCACATCGAGCAGATCCTTGACCGCTTCAAAGCCGCGCAAGGGTTGAGTTAGGGGATGGGGGATAGGGGTTGGGGGTTGGGGGTCAGTGGGGTATAGTAAACCGTAACCGATCCCCGACCCCTGGCCCCTGACCCTTCCGTCAGGAGGAATCATGGCCGAATCGCCGACGTATACGTACATCCTGGTCAGCCGCGAGGGGGCCGTGGGTATCGTGCAACTGAACCGGCCCCAGGCGCTCAACGCGCTCAGCACCGCGTTGATTGACGAAGTGGTAGCGTCATTCCAGGCATTCGACACCGACCCGACGATCGGCTGTCTGGTGCTGACCGGCAACGACCGCGCCTTCGCCGCCGGAGCCGACATCAAGGAGATGGCCGACGCCAGCGCGGTGGAGATGCTGACCCGCGACAATCTGGCCCGCTGGGAGCGGATCCGCCAGATCAAGAAGCCGATCATCGCCGCCGTGAGCGGGTTCGCCCTGGGCGGCGGCTGCGAACTGGCGATGGCCTGCGACATGATCATCGCCAGCGAGACGGCGCAGTTCGGCCAGCCGGAGATCAACCTCGGCGTAATGCCCGGCGCGGGCGGCACCCAGCGGCTCACCCGTGCCCTGGGCAAGGCCAAAGCGATGGAACTGATCCTCACCGGGCGCATGTTGAGCGCCGCCGAAGCCGAGCGGCTGGGGCTGGTCACGAAGGTGGTCCCCCCCGAATCCCATCTCGGCGAGGCGATTCGCCTGGCCGCCGAGATCGCAGCCAAAGCCCCCATCGCCGTCCGTCTGGCGAAAGCCGCTGTGAACAAAGCCTACGAACTTTCCCTGCGCGAAGGCCTGGAGTTCGAGCGGGCCAGCTTCTACACCCTCTTCGCCACCGAGGACCAGAAAGAGGGGATGCGCGCCTTTGTCGAGAAGCGCAAGGCAACGTATCAGGGGAAGTAAGCTGCCTAATGGATCAGCCGATGGAGCAACTGAGCCGTCGCACCCAACTCAGTCGGCTGCGACGGCTGGCCGCGACCGCGCTGGCGGCCTATGACCTCCCGGCGGCGCGGCTGACCCTCTTGTCCCATTTTTCCAACACCACCTTCCGCGTGGACACTGTCAGCGGGGCGCGCTACGTCCTCCGCATCCACCGGACGCACACCCCCACGGTGGCGAGCGTCGGGGCGGAGTTGGCCTGGCTGGCGGCCTTGCGGCGCGACACCGATCTGGAAGTACCCGATCCGGTGCCGACGCGGGACGGATCGCTCCTGCGCGAAGTCGCCACGCCGGACATTCCCACCCTGCACATCTGTGTGCTCTTTCTCTGGCTGCCGGGACGACAGGTCAACGCCGGGCTGACCCCCGCGCACCTGGAGCGCGTCGGGGAGGCCATGGCCCGCTTGCAGGATCATGCGGCGCAGTTCAGTCTGCCGCCGGGGTTCACGCGGGCGCGGGTCGATGCCCCAATTGAAGCAGCCCGGCGGCGGCCCGATCCGTTCGCGCCGGAGGTGATCGCTGCCTGTGTGGCACTGGTGGCCGAGAACTTATCAACAGAAGAGGCGGCCCTGGTGGGGACGGTGCTGGCGCGGGTAGCGGAGATAGAGCAGGCGTTGGGCCAGGACCGGGCGCGTTCGGGCTGATCCACGGCGACATGCACCACTATAACCTGCTGTTTGGGCGAGGCACGGTGCAGGTCATTGACTTTGACGATTGCGGCTTCGGCCCCGTGCTCTATGATCCGGCGGTGGCGCTGAATGAGCTGCTGGAACGGGCGAACTACCCGGCGCTACGGGCGGCGCTGCTGGCGGGCTATCGCCGGGTGCGGCCCCTCTCCGCCGCGCACGAAGCCACCCTGGACACCTTTATTGCCCTCCGGCAGGTGCAGGATGCGCTGTGGATGGTGGAAGCGCGTCAGCACCCGGGGATCCGGGGCAATTGGGCCGTCCAGGCCCGCAACATGCTAGCCCGAATGTCTGCCCTGCTGACTGCAAGCGGGGGCGTCGCCCCCTGATCGTAAACAGGCCCCGGCTCACGGCGGCCAGGAGACGGTGCCCGCCAGCCAGAAAAAGAGGCCCTGCAAGAGGAGGCTCAGCAGGAGCAACGCCCAGCCCACCGGGCGCGGGATGGGCAGCCGGGCCAGCACCCAGGCGCAGGGGAAGCTCGCCAGGGCGTAGCGGGCCAGCGAGAGCGCGGCGGGCACCTGGGCCAGCGTGCCCAGCAGGGCCACCCCATAGAGCCGGAAGCCGCCGAACCCCGGCGCGGCGGGCGGCACGCCGCCAGGGGCCACCGCCCCGCGCACCCGGTCCACCCCCCGCAAGCGCCACAGCCCGACCGTCAGCGCCACCCAGGCGATCAGGAAGCCGATCTGTACCACGGCGTAGACCCAGGTGAGCGCGTCGCCACTGCTCAGCCGCTCTTGCAGGTCGGGCCAGAACCCCGCGCCCCAGCCCCGCGCCGCCTGCAATGCCGCCCCAGCACTGCCGGTCAGCAGCCCGATGGTGAGGACGAAGCTGAGGAAGCTCGCCCCGGCGACGACCAGCGGCGCGGCGATCAGCAGTGCCCGCTGCCGCCCGGTCGGAACCGTCGCCCGCCGCCCCAGCAACCAGGCCACCCCCACCGCCACCAGCACCCCCGGCGGGCGGGTCAACGCTGCCCCGGCCACGCACAGCAGGGCCAACCCCATCCAGACCCGCCCCGCCCGCGTGCTGCTCAGGGTGTAGGCTGCCCGCCACGCGCACCACAGCGCGGCGGTGGAGAGGGCCAGGAACAGCGCCTCGGTGTAGGCCATCGAAAAGACAAAGGCCCACGGCGCCAGCGCCATGATCCAGAGCGTGCGCCGCCCCATCGCTCGATCGCGGAACACGGCGACGGTCAGCCGGTAGAGCAGCACCAGCGCGCCGAAAAAGGCGAGGTGGCTGATCGCCATACCGGCCAACCCGTAATCGCTCGGCGGATGCGCGGCCCCGACCAGCAGGCGCATCAACAGGGGCAGGAGCGGGAAGAAGGCATAATTATGCTGCACCGCCGCCGTGGCCGAGGGATCATAGCCGTCGCGGGCGATGCTGATATACCACCCCGCGTCCCAGACGTTGCCCAGCGGCGACAGCGTGCCGGGGTGGACGCTGGGCGGCAAGGGCCACACCCCGCCCGCCAGCCCGTCGGTCAGGATCAGCGCCAGGATGAGGATAAAGCCCCGGCTGATCAAGAACGGCGGCAGGACCGCCGCCAGCACGTCGCTCCAGACGGTGCTGAGGGCGGCAGGCGGGGCGCGCAACTGCTGGTTGGGCAGGGTCGTCATAGACGGAAAGGCATCAGAGCTTGCCTTTATAGGTGGACGACCAGCCCAGGACCGCCCGCAAGCGCTGGGCCGGGCTGAATTTGAAGACCCAGGACGCGCGTTCGGGGCGCACGTAGAAGCTGCCGAAGCCCTTCAAGGTCACGCTCTCCCCGTCTTTGAAGCTCTCGTACAGTGTCTCGGTCACGGCATCCAGCCAGGTCGTTGCCGTGGCCTCGTCGGTGCTCATGCGGGCCGCCAACCGGCTTGCCAGGGTCTCTTTCTGAATCCGCTCAACCATACATGGCTCCGATGCTAGGGGACGAAGAACGGGTCGTCACGGATTGTGGTCAACGCCTCATCCAACGACAACCCCTCGTACACCGCAACCCATTCCCCGGTGTAGTGCATAAAGGCCAGGTTAAATTGCTGCCCGCCTGTGTAGCTCAGGCGGGCAAAGCGTGCTTCAAAGGAGGGCATCGTGGCGTCGGGACTGGGAACAATATAGGTGGCATAGAAGACCAGATCGCCGCGAAACCACTTTGTGTAGAGGTTTGCAATATAATTATTGCGCGGCTCATCGGGCGGCGGCTGGACGTGCTGAGGTTTCAGCTCCGTCTCCACGAGTTCGTTGGCGCGGGTCGTCACCTCGGCCTTCAGCAGGGACGGGATAGCAAGCTTGGCCGGTTTCGGCGGGCTGTACACCCACCGCTTGGGAGATTTTGGCATGGTCTGGCACCTCTGTGGGCGGGCAGGATCGCGCCGCAACACGCCTGCCCGAAGATACGCTAACCATATCACAGAAGCCATGTACCTGCAACTCGGTTTGGCGCGCCGCCCGCCCCATGCTATAATAGCGGCTGGCAGAGGAGTGGTCAGTGGTCAGTGGTCAGTGGTCAGTGATCAGTCTTTACGCAATACGCATCACGCATCACGCATCACGCATCACGCATCACGCATCACGCATCACGAGCCACGAGCCACGCGTCAGGAGCAGCATGGAGCGAGAAATTGTCATTGCGGGGGCGGGGGTGGCGGGGCTGACTGCCGCGATCAACCTGAAGCGGGCCGGGCGGGCGGTGCGCGTGGTGGACCGCAACACGGCGTCGGGGGCGCAACGCTTCCCCGACTGGGACGCGGTGGAGAACTGGACCTCGGTCGAAGACCTGCCGCGCTTTCTGGAGCGGATCGGGGTCGAGGGCCAGCGCTTCGGCCATGTCGGGCATACGGTGTTCACCGTCATTGACCCCTACGGCAAACGCTATGATGTGCATACCCCGCGCCC
>JBBSAN010000309.1:0-7587 GCA_038252265.1 Chloroflexia bacterium | reverse complement strand
CAGCTCTCCAAGATCACCAGCGGCGCGGCGGGCTGGACCGAGACGCCAACCGGCCAGACCTTCGAGGATGTGGCCGTGGGCAGCACCTTCTATGTCTACATCGAGCGGATGTTCAGCCGGGGCATCATCGCGGGCTATCCCTGCGGTGGGGTCGGGGAGCCGTGCGTCGCACCGGGCAACCGGCCCTACTTCCGCCCGAACAACAATGCCACCCGTGGGCAAATGAGTAAGATCGCGGCCTCCGCCTTCTTCCCCAACTGCTCCACTCCCGCCCGCCGCTAACCGGCACGGGCACACCGGGGCCACCTCCGCGCGGAGGTGGCCCCTTTTCTTGTGCCGATACCGCGCCTCTGCTGCCCTGCTGTCCGCCACAGACCGAGGCCGGACACGCGTGGTCAAATCCCGCGCCATTCCAGGCCGGTGCTACTAGAATGAGTAGTATTTGCGAAAGCGTATTTTATCAGTATTGGAGAATATAATCATCCAAATCGCTGACGACCAGATTCTTTGTGGACGACGTGAGCGTCCGCTAATCCCCCGGCACCCCCCATCCCTGGCCTGGGAACAGGGATGGGGCACCGCAGGCGCAGCCAGCAACACCGGCGCTTCACCTCCGAAGCGCCGGTGTTACTCTAGTAATCGGACACAGGTTTCCCCACCGGCGTGGTCGCCAGGACTTCAACATCGGCCACCTACCGGCGGGCGCGCGTCTGGCAGATAGAGATCCTCGCAAGAACCGCTTGAACGTGGTATTATGTCACAACAGGCAGCATCCTGAAACGTTTTCGGTTGCGGCGTGCGCCGATAATGGCAAAAAGTCACGTGCGCCGCCAACCCGCTATCCGCCCGCGTGCCTGGCCCTGGTCACATCTAGACCCCGGGCTGCCTGACGGACACCGCAGCATAACCAGGAGGCGACAGTGGCAACGATCTTCGATATCGCTAAGAAGGCGGGTGTCTCGATCACCACGGTTTCCCGCGCGCTGAATGGCTATAGGGATGTTGGGGAGCAGACGCGGCAACGGGTGATCGCGGTGGCCCGCGAATTGAACTACTATCCCAGCGCGGCGGCCCGCAGCCTCCAGGTGCGGCGCACCAACACGATTGCATTTGCCCCGCTGGTGCGGCAGCACGCCGAGTCCGAGCCGTTCTTCAAAGAGTTTGTCGGCGTCCTGGCGCTGGCGGCGTTCCAGCATGATCTGAGCTTGCTCGCCTTGATGGCCGACTCGCCTGCCGCGACCGCCGAGGTCTACCGCGAGGTTGCGGGCACCGGGCGCGTGGACGGCATTATCCTGGCCGATGTGAAACCAGAGGACGACCGCATCGCGCTGCTCCAGGCGATCGGCATTCCCTTTGTCGCCTTTGGCCGCACCACCAACTACGCCGACCTGGCCTACCCATTCGTTGACGTAGACGGGGCTGCGGGGATCCGGGCCATTGTGGACCACCTGTACGAGCGCGGCCACCGGCGGATCGCCTATCTGAGCAGCCCCCTCAATACCTTTTATGCGTTAGACCGCTATCGCGGCTTCAGCCAGAGCCTCACCGAACATGGTCTCGCCGTAGACAGCCGCCTGGTCATCCATGAACTACAACAGGCCGAGGAAGTGACGGCTGCCGTCGCGCACCTGCGCGCCCTCCCGGCCCCGGAAAGGCCGACCGCATTCGTCACCGATGGAGACCGGCTGGCCGTCGCCGTCCTCGCCGCCCTCGAACACCACGGCATCGCGGTGGGTCCAGCGACGGGACAGGTGGCGGTGACCGGCTTCGATGATCTCGCGTTCGCGGCCTTCCTGCGGCCCCCGCTGACCACCGTGCGCCAGCCGATTGCGGCGGCCTGCGAGACGCTCTTGCACCTGCTGATCGCGCAGATCCGGAGTAAAGAAACCGCCGCGCCGGTTGACGCCCAGCCGGGCATCGTCCGGCTGGGACCCGACCAGATCCTGTTGGAACCCGAACTTGTGATCCGAGGTTCAGCGTGAGCGAGCGTGCGTTAGACGAGCAAGTGACCGGTGATCTGGATCGCCCGTTCGCTGTGACCGGGCGGCGCGCCTATCTGAGCGGCCATATGAATGGCCGCTTTCCCGATCTGGGCCATCACCTGCCGGGGGAGATGGGCGGGCTGTGGACGCCGCCGATCAAACTGGCCGATGGGTTCTGGTTCGGCCTACGCGAGCAAACCGAGACGGATGAGGCGGCGGGCGCGGTCCAATGGCTGGGGGCGGCGAACTGCCGCAGCTTCACCATGCAGCCAGGCCGGGCCGACCGCACCTTCGCCGTTGAAATCGGTGGCAGGCCGGTGGTGGTCCGCCAGCAACTGTGCGTCCCGGAGCACGAGCCGGGCCTGCTGATTACAATCGCCCTGGAAAACCACGCGGATACGCCGGTCAACCTGGCCCTGTCCTGGCTGACGCGCTTCGACATCCAGGGGGCCTGGTGGAGCGCGTGGCCGGATCGCCCCGACGAGGCGGCGGTGGAGTGGAATCGGGGGGCCATCGTGGCCTACGATTCGGGCACCCCCGGTTGGGCCGCAGCGATGCTGGCGAACCTGTCGCCGGTGGGCGTCGAGGCCGGGGCCGATCTCTGGGCCGCCGAGCAGACCGGCTCGTTAGACGGTGTATGGGGGGCCGCGCACGGCGGCATCATTGCCAACCCCACCGAGTTGCAGGGCGGCGGCATGTCGGGGATGCTGATCTATGGCCTCGCCTTGCGCGCGGGCGAGCAGCGAGAGCTACACTGCGTGCTGGCGGGCAGCCTGGACGGGGAGGCACAGGCCTTGCAGCAGGCGGGCGATCTCCTGGCCCGCTATGACACCCTGATCACCGAAAAAATCACGGCCTGCGCTACCCTGCTGGCCCACGCGACCACGGTCAACTCGCCGCGCCCGGATCTCGACCGCGTCTTCGCCCGGCAGAACCTCTGCCTGGACATGCTGACGCTCGATCTGCCGGGGGTCGGCCAGGGCATCGTCGCCGGGTTGCCGGGGTTTGCCTGGCTGTTCGGCTGCGACACCTACTACAGTGCCAGCGGCTTGCTGGTCAGCGGGCAGGGGCAAACGGCACTCGACACCCTGGCGATCCTGGGCGACGTGGGGCGCCGGCAGGCGGGCCGCATCCCCCATGAAATCACGCAGACAGGCCAGCTGTTCAACCCCGGCAACCCGGTCGAGTCGGCGCAGTTCGTCACGGCGGTGGAACGGGCGTTCCGCTGGACCGGCGACCGGGCGTTCCTGGCGGCGCAGTACCCGCTCTGTCGTGCCGCGATCTTTGACTACCTGCTGGGCACCTGCGACCCCCACGGCGACCTCCTGCCCGACGGCCCCGGAATGCTCGAATTGCGCACCGCCCATCATGGGAAAAAGCTGGACGTGGCCTGCACTCTCTATCAAGCGCTCGATTCGCTCGCCTACCTGGCCCTGGCGGTGGGCGACGACGCGACGGCGGCGCGGAGCCGCCTGCTCGGCCCGCAGGTGCGCCAGCAAATTGATCGCACCTTCTGGTCTGCCGCCCGGCAGGAGTACCTCTGGCGCATCGAACCTGACCTGACCCAGCATCCCGACGAACCGGCCCACAGTTATGCCGCGCTGGAGACGGGCTTGCTGGGCGCGGGCGACCAGGAGCGCATCGCCGCCCTGTTCGCCCGCGTCGAAGGCCCCGAACATACCGGCCCCGCCGGGAGCATCCACCCCGGCACGCGCGACTTCGTCATGCCGATCCAGAATGCGGTTGTCGCGCTGGCCGAATTCCGCTATGGGCGCGTGGATCAGGGGCTGTGGTATCTGGAGAAGGTGGCCGAGCTAGCGGGCTATTACATGCCCTGGGCCATCCCCGAATTCGTGGGCCACGAGGCCTGTTTTCTCCAGGCCTGGTCCAGCGCCGCCTACAACTGGCTGTTGGTCCAGGGTCTCTTGCGGCTCCAGCCCGATCCCCTCGCCGCCACAGTCCGGGTCCATCCGCAGTTGCCGACCGGCTGGGACTTCTTCGCCGTCCAAAATCTCCCCCTCGGTGGCGGGCGCTACGACGTGCGCCTGGACCGCACCGCCACGGGGTATGGCCTGACCACGCAGGAGCACCTGGCCGGGCCGCGCCCGCTGACCTTTGTGGTGGCCGCCGACAGCGCTAGCCCGGTCACGTTCGCCTGAGTCCCCAAGTCGTCTATCCACCCAGCGAGCAAGGCCGTTCGCCGCCCGGCGCAACAACTCCTGCCGCTCGCTTGCACCTCAACCGACCGTGCTGTCGGGGGCATCGGGGCCGGGGGTGGCAGCACGGTCGGTCTGGAGCAACGCCTCCAGCAAACGGGCGCGATTGACCACCCCCAGCAAGTGCCCGTCGGCATCTATCACGGGCAGCACTTTGACCCCCCGTTCCACCATCAGCCGGATGCCCTCGCCGAGGGGCAAGCCGGCGGGGGCGGTCACCACCGGCGTGGTCATCACATCCCGCGCCGTGCGCTGCTGGAGCCGCTCGGCCTGGGTTTGCTCCTCATGGCTCAGGCCCAGAAACTCCAGGCTCTCCTGCAACATCCGCAGCAGGGTGGAGCGCGCCGCAGGGGTGACGCGGTGGACCAGATCGGCATCGGTGATGATGCCGACCACCTGCCGCACGGTGGGGCTGGCCGTCACGATCAGCCGCCGCGCTCCCTGGCCGACGAGTGTATCGACCACGGTCGCCAGCGGGGTGTCCCCGTCCACAGTCACAACATCCGCCTGCATGACCTCGCCCAGCGTGCGGGCGTGGGCGGGCAGGGGCGGGCCGGTCTCCGGGCCGTGGACCCCGGTCAGCGCGTGGCTCGCCGCTTTGAGAATATCCAGCCGCCCGACGATGCCCAGCAGCCGCCCGTCGTGGTCCACCACCGGCAGGCGCTTCACCTTTTGCTCTACCATGCGCTGCGCGGCCTCCGCGACCGAGGCGTCTGGCCCGATCACCGCCGCCGGGCGCACCCCCATCACATCCCGCGCCGTCTTGCCGCTGGCCCGCGCCGCCTGTAATACCCCCTCGAACCCCTGCGCGCCCTGCGCCTGGATCGCCTCCAGCACACTGATGCGCAGGCCGATGGCGGCCTTCTCCAGCAGATCGCCATCGGTCACCATGCCGAGCACCCGCCCACTGGCGTCCACCACCGGCAGCGCCTTGTATTGTTTGTTGATCAGCAAGGGCAGGAGATCCGCGACCGGGGTTTCCGGGGGCACCGTGATCACCTGGGATTCCATGATCTGCCGCACTTTCAGCGGCGCGCGGCGGCCCGTCGCCTGGCTGGGATGACGATAGCGATGGGCGACTACGTCCACCACGGTGATCAAGCCGCCATTGGCGGCCACCATCTCTTCCAGCGGCGGCAGCAGCGCGGCCATCTGCTCTGCCGTATCCACAATGAGGATCACCAGTGGCAACTGCGTGGCGACATCGACCAGCGTGCTGGTGTGGATGGCGCGGTTACTGGCGCTGTAACCGGCCAACCCCTTCAGCACGCTGGCCCCCGCGCCGCCCTGCGCCCGCACCTGCTCCAGGATCGCCAGGTACAGGGGCCGGTGGTGCCAGTGGTCTTGTTCGCCGATGAAGATGGTCATCTGTTGCATCCGGGTCGCCCCCGGCGCGGGGATAGGGGACAGGGTGGTCATCGGCTCCTCCTACGCCAGCCAGCGGCCCAGCCACATGCCGCCAAACGTGGCAGCCAGGCCTATTGTCACGCTACCTGCGGCGTTGAACAGCGCCGGGCCTACGTCGCCGTTCTGTAGCAAGCGCATCGTCTCATAGGTGAAGGTCGAAAACGTGGTATAGGCCCCCAGGAAGCCGGTCACCAGCAGTAACCGCGCCGTCGGATCGCTCACCAGGCGCTGGTTGAGCACCGTGAGCACCAGGCCGATCAACAGCCCGCCGCTCACATTAATAAAGAGCGTGCCCCAGGGGAACTCCGGACCGACGCGCCCGGCGAACCAGGTGCTCAGCCAGTAGCGGGCGTTCGCGCCCAGCGCGGCCCCCACAGCGATGATGATAAACTCGCGCATAATGCGGTGGATGTGCGCTCCGCCTTTCGTGCTGCGGCATCCGGCAGGGGCCAGGCCCCCACCGGCAGCCCGATCACTTCGTCCTCGTCGCGCACCGGCTCCTTCCTGATGGTGACTACAGCAGCGGATCGGTAGGGGGCGGCTTACCGATCCGCTGCTCCTGGATCGTTATCGGGTGTCTGCGGTCTCGCCCGAACGGTGCGACACCATCACCGTCCAGCCCAGACGGTGCGCCCGCGTGATCGCCGCCCCCGTCTCGCGCCCCGTCCCGATCTGGTTGCGCTTGATCAGCACCGCGTTGGCGTGGTGCGCCGCGTGGCCCGCTCTGCTAAAGTAGAACGGGGTGCGCACCGCAAAGGCGATGGTCCGCCTCCGCTGACTACTGCACCCCGCGAGCGGCGCAACGGCACGTTCCGCAACCGGTTGGGCATCGCTACGGCTCCCGTGGCAGCAGGCTCACCAGATCCTGCCCAGCAGGCGAGAGCCGCCGCCGGGCCAACTGGGCGGCGGCATAGGTGCGCCGGGCGTCGGGACTCTGGAGCGGCAGCGCCTGGAGCGTCCCGGCGGCCACCTCGCGCGCCACAGCGATCTCTGGCACCAGGGCCACGCCCAGGTCCGCTTCGACGCACCGCTTGATCGCCTCGATTTCCCCCAGCACGATCACCCCCGCCCCGCCCAGCAGCGCCGGGCCGAGCAACTGAGCGACCGTGGCGTAGAGCGCCGATCCCGGCTCGCGCACCAGCAGCGGGCGGCTCGCCAGGTCGTCCGGCGTGATCCCGATCCGCCCGGCCCACCGGTCCCCCGGCGCGATGATCGCCACCAGACGGTCGTGCATAAAAGGCCGCACCGTGATCCCGGCGTGGTTCGCGGGCAGGCCTACCAGCGCCAGTTCGACCGCCTCCTGGGCGACCGCTTCCAGCAGTTCTGCGGTGTTGCCGATGGTGACCTGCACCCGATGCTCCGGGTAGGCCGCCTGGTAGCGCCGCCAGAGGTCGGGCAGCAGGTAGGTCGCCAGGACGTGGCCGATGCCCAGGCGCAAGGTGCGATCCGAGAGGCCCGCCGCCACCCGCGCCGCCTCGGCGGCCTCGTCGGCCAGGGCCAGGAGTTGTTCGGCATAGCCCAGCAACGCCTCGCCCGCAGCGGTCAACTGGAGGCGGCGGGGCTGCCGGAGGAACAGCGGCGTGCCGATGGCGGCTTCGAGCAGGGCGATTTGCTGGGAGACGCTCGGCTGGCTCATGTGGAGCAGGGTGGCCGCCCGGGTAAAATGCCGCGCCCGGGCGACGGCGACAAAGATGCGCAGTTTATGCAGATCCATCCAGTCCTCCTGCGTTGAACGGGATCGCCCGCTCGTTGGTCGCGCCTCGATCAGTATAGCCGATCCGGACCATCTTTGATAAGCAAATCCTATCGCTTTGATTGTTATTATTATAGATATAAATCAGCAATACCTTCGCCAAATTTGACGCGTGGGGCCGGAGGCGGACGTGCCCACTGCCTGAAATTAAATACACTCCCGCCTCAGCGGGACCGTATTTAATTTCTTTCGCTCACCTTTACGCCCAATCCCGGTCATGCCTGGCAAT
>JBBSAN010000308.1:0-7608 GCA_038252265.1 Chloroflexia bacterium | reverse complement strand
TCTCGCCAAACCTGTAGGAACATCAATATCCACGTATCCGGTCGTGCCTTGATGCACATCTCCGGGAAGCCCCATGTTCTCGTTACGGTACGCGGAGATGGTCCGGGAGTTCGGCGCCCACGTGACTTCCAGGTACTTGAAGAAGCCATCGGTATCCGGCGCCAAACCCACGCGGCGGGCGGCCTGGGGCACCAGGGCGGCAGCAGGTGGCAAGAATACATAGTCGAGGCGGATAAACGGCGTCGGGGTAGGGAACGTGGGGCCGGGGGCGGGGGGGGCGAGCGTGTCCCAGGCATCCTGCCACCCCGCCCCACGCAGCCGGGCCAGGGGCACCCCCGCTGGCACTTCGTTGAAGTCACCCGCCAGGAGCGTCATCGGCTCCCCTGGCTGCTGCGCGATCCAGCCGAGCAACTGCTCAACGCTGCGGAGCCGGGCGGCCATATCCAGCGACAGGTGCAGATTGAGCACCCGCACCGGGCCCGCCGGGCCGCGCAGGTTTACACACAGCGCGTTGCGGGTGCAGTCTTTCGCCGGGAACGAGAGGCTGGGCAGCGCGAGGGGAACACTGTCCAACACCGTCCAGCCGGGAGCCGCCAGCACCGCCTGCCCGTGCTGGGCCGCCCGCCGCCGGGACACCGAGGCCGGGTGGTAGGCCAGGGTGTAGCCCAGCGCCTGGGCCAGTTGCGCGGCCTGGTTGGGGGCACCGGGGGCGGCATCCTCGTCGCTGGCAGCCTCCTGCACCAGCAGCAGATCAGGCTGCTCCCGCGCCACGGTCGCCAGGATCAGGGCGCGGCGGTGCTCCCACACCGCCAGCGACGACAGGCGCGGCGCACCCGCAGGGTACGACGGAGCGATGCCGCGGGGGTCGCTATACCCCCACGGCACCCCATAGGCCCACAGGTTCCAGGTCAGCAGCTTCACGCGCCGCTAGGGGCGCGGAGCGAAGCCGGGCGGCGGGGCCGCCGGATCGGGGGCGAGGGTCTCCACATCGGCCCGCAGGGGCTGCGTGGGCCCCACCGTGCCGACGCCAGCCGCCACCCGCGCCACCGGAAGCTCCGCCGGGGCCGCAGCGTCGTCGGGCGGGGCGATGGTGGGCACATGCCCGTTCGTGTTGGTGCTGGTCGGCAGGAAGTGCGGGATCAGCGCCAGCAGTTCGATCGGCACCGGGAAGATAATCGTGGAGTTGCGCTCGGTGGCAATCTCGGTCAGGGTCTGGAGGTAGCGCAACTGGATCGTGGCCGGTTCGCTGCCGATGATGTGCGCCGCCTCGGACAACTGCTGCGAGGCCTGCAACTCGCCCTGGGCGTGGATGATCTTGGCCCGCTTTTCGCGCTCGGCCTCGGCTTGCCGGGCCATCGCCCGCTGCATCGACTGGGGTAGTTCCACATCCTTCACTTCGACGATGCTGACTTTGATCCCCCACGGTTCGGTCTGCTCGTCAATGATAACCTGGAGCTTCTGGTTGATCTCGTCGCGGGCCGACAGCAGATGGTCCAGGTCGGCCTGGCCCAGCACGCTCCGCAGCGTCGTTTGGGCGATCTGGTGGGTGGCCCGCACGTAGTCGGTGACGTTGATCACCGCCTTTTCGGGATCGAACACACGGAAGTAGACCACAGCGTTCACGCGCACGGTCACGTTATCACGGGTGATCACTTCCTGCGCGGGCACATCCATCGTCACGGTTCGCAGGTCAATCTTCATCATCCGCTCGACAAACGGGATCAGCAGGATCAAGCCCGGCCCGCGTGCCCCGGCCAGCCGCCCCACCCGGAACACCACCCCGCGCTCGTACTCCTGCACCACCCGCACCGCCGCCCCCAGCAACGGCACCACGATAATCAGGATCGGCACTAACAGCCCTAATAGCCCCAGCAAGAAATCCATCGTTGACCCTCCTAGACCAGTTGCGAGCAGCGAGCAGTGAGCAGCGAGTGGCGCTGCTCTACCGTGCCCCCGCAGATCTCCTCATCGCGCATCGCGCAACACTCGTCGCTCATCACTCGCTGCTCACTGCTCACTGCTCACTGCTCACTGCTCACTGCTCGATGGGCAGCGGTTCCTCCGGCGGCAACGGGGCCGTGACCGTGGGTTGCGGCACCGGGGCGACCCGCAGCAGCAGCCCATCGATCCCGACGATCTGAACCAGGCGACCCGCCGGAATGGGGCCGTCGGTGCTGGTCGCCCGCCAGAGTTCCCCGTTCAGGTAGACCATGCCGGTCGGGTCCAGCGCCTGGCGGGTTTGCGCCTCGCGGCCCAGCAGCGACTCGCGCCCGGTGGCCGGTTTGCGGCGGCGCAGTTGCACCACCTTGTAGACAGCGAAGAAGAAGACCCCGCCGATCCCCAACCCCACACCGAGGGCGGTTGTGGCGGGCACCCCTTCGATGCCGGGCGCTTGCGACGGATCGATCAACAGCAGACCCCCCATCACCAGCGAAAGAACTCCGCCTGCCGTGAGGATACCGTGGGCCGACACAAACACATCGGCCACGAAACAGACAAAGCCAAACACGATCAGGGCCAGCCCCGCCCCGTTCACCGGCAGCGTGCCCAGCGAGAGGAAGGCCAGCAAGACCAGGATCACCCCGATCACGCCGGGGAACACCGAGCCGGGGTTGAACAGTTCGATCGTGATTGCCAGGCTGCCGGTGCTGAGCAAGAGGAAGGCGACCTGCGGCGTGGCGATCAGCAGCAGGAGTTGCTCGACCCAGGTCAGGGGGTTGTCCTGCGGGATCGCGCCCTTGGTGTGCAGGGTCAGTTTCGCGCCGCCCACCATCGTCACCTCGCGCCCGTCCACCTGATCCAGCAGCGACGGCAGGTCGGGGGCGATCAGGTCGATCACATGAAGTTGCAGCGCCTCGGTGGCCCCCACGTTCACGCTTTCGCGCACCGCTTTTTCCGCCCAATCGGCGTTGCGCCCACGCAGTTCCGCCGAATTGCGGATGCGGGCCACTGCGTCGTTGGTGATCTTGCGGAACAGTTGCTCGTCGCTGTTCGATTCGGCGGGAGTGGTCGAAGGGGCGGTGCCGGTGCCGCCGCCCTCATCCACCGGGTGGGCCGACCCGATGTTGGTCGCCGGGGCCATCGCGGCGATATGGCAGGCATAGGTGATGAACACCCCCGCCGACGCTGCCCGCGCTCCCGACGGGGTCACATAGGCGATCACCGGCACGGGGCTGTTGATGATCATCTGGGTGATCTCGTCCATCGAACTCATCAGCCCGCCCGGCGTATTGATCCGCAGGACCAGGGCCGCCGCGCCGATCCGCTGGGCATCGGCAATGCCCCGGCGCACATACCCGGCGGTGATCGGGTTGACCTCGGCATCGAAATCGAGGACTTTAACCACCGGCCCGGTCTGGGCCAGGGGCGCGGCTCCGGTGGGCACGGCGGCCAGCCCCAGCCACCCCACCATCCACAACAGGAGAACGCTCAGTCGTAATACACGCATCGCACGTTCCTTTCCAGGCCGGGTCTGACGGGCAGGGACCAGGGCGACCTCGTCCCGCTCCCAGGCAAGCGCGATTAAATCAGATGGTACCCTTATTATAGCATACGCAACCACCCCGCCCGGCGTGGCAAGCGAAAGCCCGGCCTCTTACGAGACCGGGCTTTGCAGGCCCTATCGTTTGCAGTGCGTGCCGCAAAGGTTAGCCTATTCGCGGTGGCGGTCGCGGTCGGCCAGGATCGGGTCGCGGAGGTCGGCGTCGGTAATATGGCCGGTGGGGTGGCGATGCTCGTGGGCCTGCACCCCTGCCGACGAATTGAGCACGTCACCGGTGGGGGTGACCATCCCCTGCGGGGGGCCTGCGGGATTCAGCGAAGGAACGGCGGTGAGGCCGCGCCGGATACCCCAGAAGGCCACGAAGATGACGGCGATACCGATTACCGCCACGGTTTGCACCACCCCGATGCTGTCGGCCATCGGCCCGGCGACGACGAGCGGGAAGATCAGGATGATGTTCGAGACGGTGTAGAAGGCGCTGAAGACGCGGGCGCGGATATCCTCGCGGGCACGCTCCTGCAAGGTGGTCTGCGCGGGCACCGACACGAACGAATTGAGGGCACCCAGCAGGAAGATCAGGAGCATCATCAGCCCGATCAGCCAGGGCGCAGCGGCGGCGGTGACCAGCGGGTTATTTGCGACCTCCCACGGCGGCTGCCCCGTCGTCACCAGGCCCACCACCGCCCGCACGGTCCAGCCGATCACCGAGAAGACCAGCAGGCCCACCCCGGCGGCCAGCAGGGCATAGTTGATCATCCGCAGCCGGTTTTGCTCGGTGGCCCAGCGGCCCACCAGGATCACCCCGACGACCAGCCCGACGCCGCCGGGGGCCAGCAGCACATAGAGGTCTTCCGGCTTGAGATCCAGTTCCAGGGCGATAAAGCGTGGGCCGACCACAGCCAGCATCATCAGCACGGCAATCGCCACGGACCACTGGATGATCGCGCCGAAGATAGACGGGTCGGTGCGAATATACGACCAGCCTTCTTTCAACTCCTCCACCGCCGCCCCCACGCGGGCGCGGATCGAACCATCCCCGTCATTCGCCGCTTCCACCCGCTCAGTGTTCGGCAAGAACCACGTCAGCAGGGTACAGCCCAGGTAGAGCACGCCCAGCACAATATAGAACGGGCCGAAGTTTTCGTCGTGGACCAGCAGCTTGAGGAACAGCGGCCCTAGCAGGAGGAAGCCGATCAACTGGCTGCCGGTGAAGGTCAGGTTGAACAGCGAGTTGGCGGCGATCAGTTCGCCGCGTCTCACCAGCAGCGGGATCGCCGCCCCTTCGGCAGGCACAAAGAACTGGCTGACCGAGGCGAAAATCAGTGTCGCCAGGTAGATCACGGTCAGCGCGCCCAGGCCGAAATGGGGGTCGGTGAGGAAGATATAGACGAGCATCGTCGCCGCGCGTCCCAGGTTGGTGATGATCAGCACCCGCCGCTTGGGTTGGCGGTCCACGAACACGCCCGCGACGGCGCTGAAGAGGATCGCCGGGAGGGTGAAGGCGATGATGATCCCGCTGACCGCCGTACTGGATTTGCTCAGCGCATCCACCTGGACCACCAGCACATAGTTGATCATCTGCTGGGCGGTTTGCGAGAGCAACTGGGCGAGCCAGAGGAAGAGAAAATTGCGGTTCTTTAAGACCGCGACGACACTGGGTGTGGACGAAGCTGTGGTGGTTGTTTCCATAAAGAGGTATCGATTCCAGCCTGTACTATAGGCCCGTAACCTACGGGCGGGGTGGGGTCGATTCGGGCGGACGGACCATCGGGGCAGGGTCTCCGGGCTCGGGGCGGCTCAGTAGTTGCTTCACCCGGCGCTCGAACTCGGGGCGGGCCAGCATCACCCGCCGGTCACAGGTCAGGCAGCGTAGCCCAATATCCGCCCCGACCCGTGTTACCTGCCAATCATAGCCCCCGCAGGGGTGTGCCTTGCGTAGCCGGTAGGTGTCACCGAGACGAATCTCCATCACGGCCATCGGGGTCTCGTCTCCTTCTAGCGCGATCACCAATCTTGTTATGTCCACTTCGACCGCGCTATTATACCATAATATGGCTGGGGTGCAACACCCGTCGGTCTGCGGGGCATCCTCCTGTTATACGCGCCGGGACGAATTTCGTTACAGCAAGCTGCCGAGCGCCGTCGCCAACCCCCAGCACAACCCGCCGATCAGCGCCAGCCCGCCCAGCACGATCACCGGCAAGGTCCACCCGGCCAAGGCCCCGCCCAGCGGCTGAAACTCCCAGCGGCCCCGCGTGACCCGGTAGCTGACCCGGTAACCCAGCCAGTCCAATCCGGTGCCGATCCCCCACCAGGCCAGCGCGCCCACGCCTGCGCCGCCCCAGCCCGCCAGCAGCCAGCCGCTGCCCGCCCACAGGGCGAACATCGCCGTCTGCCCCAGCAGCAGCGGCCCCAGCACCAGCCACCAGTGCGCATCCCCGTCCTGTTTCACGTCGCCACTCCTCAGCAGCCATGATTTCGGAGCGGGCCGCGTCGCTGATGAGCACGCTGCGCCGCGCCTCTTTATGATAGCACAGTTCATATCAGCAGGGGAACCCCTACGCCCTGGCTGGCGGTATCCCCGTTGCCGCATGAATATACGGCCAACACCCGGTTATCAAGGTGCGAAATCTGTTCCAGCGCTCTGTGCCTGGGGACATCCGGGTCTGGCACTGATCTTGCTATTAGGTACTGTAGTAGGAATATGGTGTGTTGGCACACTCCCCCCGCACTCCCCGTTGGCTGGAGCCGGACAAAGCACATTCCTCTTGGGACCCCTTTTCGTGAAGCTCCGGCAGTTGAGCCAGCATCTTCACGCCCCGGCAGCAGTTTATAGCCCGGTAAATACCTATCTTTTTCAATTTAGGAAGGAGCGACTTGGATGAATCCTATGTCGCAACCAGCACCGCGCGGGATCGGGCGCGCCGCGCGGCTTGTTCGCCAGGCACCCCTGGCGCGGATCATCGTTAGTGCGGTTCTCGTTCTCACCGGCTTCGCTTTGGCAACCGCACCCCACGCTGTCGCCGCCGATACGACCCCCACCCTCGCCTACCCGCAAGTAACCCCCGGCCCCACCGCGACTCCCGGCAACGGCTGTAGCGAAACCCCCCAGGCGGGGGATCTGCGGGCCAGAATCACCGACCACGCAGGCAGCACCACGGCCTTGTTCACCAACCGATCGGCAAGCTGTAGCTACCAGATCGGCCTGGCGACGTACAAGAAGGTTGATGAGAATATCGATCATCAACAGCTATATGATAACACGGCGGCGACCATCGCCCCGAACAGCACCCTGGAGCTGTCGGTGAGCAATCCGCCGTGCGCCTACCAGGCCGATGCCTTTTGGGGCGTGGTGATCTCGTCGTTCGCCGGAGGGCAGCGCTACGGGCAGCGGCGGCTGGCCGATAGCGACGGCGGCACGGATTACTGCGGGACGGTCCAACCCAGTGCTACCCCGTCGCCCACGGACACCCCGCTGGCGACGCCCACGCTCGTGCCGCCCACCGAAACGGCTACCCCGGTCCCGCCGACCGAGACGGCCATTCCGACGGTAAGGCCACCGCGGAATACCCCGGTGCCGCCGACCGAAACCGCCGTGCCGCCGACCGAGACAGCGGTACCGCCGGTCGTGCCGCCGACGGCCACCCCGGTGCCCCCGACCGAGACCGCCGTGTCACCGACCGAGACAGCGGTGCCCCCGACGGCCACCCCCGTGCCACCGGCCAGCACGGCCCTACCGACCGATACGCCGCAGCCACCGGTCATCATCGTGGTGCCGACCGATACCCCGGTGCCTCCTACACTGACGGTCCGCCCGACCCAACCGCCGGCCCCGCCGCAGGCGATTGTGGTCCCGCCGACCGTATCGCCGAGCCAGCCGAAGCCCGCCGCAACACGGCAGGCCCTGGTGCCCCCGGCAGCCGCGCCTGCTCCGGGCAGCCGGGCACTCCCGCTGATCGGCACGGACGCCGGACCGGAAACGCTGCCGCCCACGGGCGGAACGGCGGATCTGGCCCTCGGCCTAGCGCTGGTGTTCGGCGTTATGCTGAGTATGGCCGGCGGTCTGTTGCGCCGGCGGGCCAGCTTGCACTGCTAATCACCCGGCG
>JBBSAN010000307.1:0-7629 GCA_038252265.1 Chloroflexia bacterium | reverse complement strand
CTCACCGGCAGCGATGACACCACGGCGCGCCTGTGGGATGCCGCGACGGGGCTGGAGTTGCGGCAGTTCATCGGCCA
The DNA here is from genome assembly GCA_038252265.1 of Chloroflexia bacterium. Classification (GTDB taxonomy): domain Bacteria; phylum Chloroflexota; class Chloroflexia; order QHBQ01; family JAICKM01; genus JBBSAN01. Next base: position 7,552 of record JBBSAN010000307.1, on the reverse strand, counting down.
CACCAAGAGCGTGCAGCTCGTGGCGTTCTCCCCGGACGGCAAACAGGTGCTCACCGGCAGCGATGACACCACGGCGCGCCTGTGGGATGCCGCGACGGGGCAAGAAGTGCGGCGGTTCACCGGCCATACCGGCCGGTTGCGCGGCATCGCCTTTGCGCCCGACGGCAAGACCGTCCTCACCGGCGGCATAGACGATGGTACGGCGCGGCTGTGGGACACCCAGACCGGCCAGGTGCTGCACACCCTCACCGGCCATCCCGAGGGGGTGCGCAGCGTCGCCTTTGCGCCCGACGGCAAGACCGTCCTCACCGGCGGCCTCGATCACAGCGTGAAGTTGTGGGATGTCGCCACCGGGGGGGAACTGCGTACCTTTGCCGGCCACAGCGAGCAGGTGAACGGCGTCGCGTTCTCCCCCGATGGCCAATCGATTCTCACCGGCGGCATGGAAGGCAGCGCGCTGTTGTGGCGCGTCGCGCTCCCGCCGTTGGCGGCTCCGTTCCGCGGCCACACCGACGCGGTGGGGGCCGTGGCCTTCTCGCCCGACGGCCGCTATCTGCTCACCGGCAGCGCGGACAGCACGGCGCGGCTGTGGGATACCCAGACCCGCGCCGAAGTCCGGCAGTTTGCCGGGCACACCTTGAGGCCACCGGCTTTGTCGCTCAGTGTCGCGTTCTCGCCCGACGGCAAATCTGTCCTGACCAGCAGCGGCGACAAGATCGCCCGCGTGTGGGATACACAAACCGGGGCGGCCGTGATCACGTTCACCGCCGCAATCAGCGGTATCTACGGCGCAGCCTTTACCGCTGACGGCAACGGAGTACTCACGACTGACACGGACAACTCCTTTTTCCGGCTGTGGGACGCGCAGACGGGCCAGGAGCTGCGCCGCTTTACCGGGCCCGGCGATGAGGAGGAGTACATCAATGTGCTTGGGTTCTCGCCCGACGGCCAGTGGGCCTTGATGGAGGACATCAGGGACCGTGGCGTGCGAATCTGGGATCTGGAGACGGGCCGGGAAATCCGCCGGTTGGTGGGCTCTACCAATATCACGCAGGGTGCCGTCTTTTCGCCGGATGGCAAGTATGTGCTCGCCGGCAACAGGGACACGTTGGCGCGGCTGTGGGACGCCCAGACCGGCCAGGAAGTGCGGCGGTTTGTGGGGCATACCGCCTCGGTACAAACTGTCGCCTTCTCGCCCGACGGCCGCTATGTGCTCACCGGCAGCGAGGATTTCACAGCCCGGTTGTGGGATGCCCAGACCGGGCAGGAGCTGCGCCGCTTGGCCGGGCATACCGCGCCCGTCCTCGGGGTGGCCTTCGCCCCCAATGGCCGCCAGTTTGTCACCACCAGCGCGGATGGCACGGCGCGGCTATGGGATCTCGATTACCAGGAGACAATCCGCGCGCTGTGCGGGCGGCTGGTGCGCGACTTGACCGACGACGAGCGGGCGCAGTACAGCATCACCGACCAGGAGCCGACCTGCCCACAGCCATAACAGGCGCCGGCATCCTGCTGCCGGCGCCCCAGCGCCAACGCACGATCACCCTCGTCGCCGAGCAGGCCCTGCCGTTCGAGGAGGCGGGCACGCTGGCGCGGACGGCGGACGACTGAGTGGGAGGCCGCCCGGCCAGGGGAGGTGGGATGAGACCAAACGGGCGGCTAATCATAGGACGCACATAATTCCCCTTATCAGAGGATTGCAGTAGTCTCACTTGGGACCGTGTGAGACAGGCAATGTCTCACATTAGCTCTAGTATTAGTGGATAAAACGCCGTACGTCAGGAGGATCGTAATCGTTCCAGAAAGGAAGGATTCCGGCACTTCCTTAGCACCCTGCGTAGTAGTAGAAGGGTGGAACAGGCCCTGGGCGGGCCATCTGTGGCACCCTTGGGGTCGGTCTGCCGCTGCGGGGTAGGGGCCCCGCGCACCCACGCTGGGTCACCCGGCGACGGCAAGGAGGGCAGGAGAGCGGCGCGCGTTTATCCGCCCGAATGATGGGTGCCATAACCGCGCTTATGTTAAACATCGCGAATGATCGACATGGTATGCGACCCCTATAGGTTACAATCAGGGGTGGTTTATCGCCTGCACCGCCAGCGTGGCGGCCCTGAACAGTAGCTGTCTAGCCTCCGCACGTCCAAGGCCGCCTCAGGAGCCAACCCCGCGCATTGCTGGTCACAGCGCCTTCTCCGGCGTAAGTGCTGCCTTGCCAACCGAACTAGTAGTGCGCCGCCTGACGTCCTCTTTTCAACATAGCCCGCCCACAGCGATAATTTTCAGTTCCGCTTCAGCAGGCGTCTTTAAGGTCCGTCATCCGCAATCTTCGCCACGTAGGCACTGCGGATCCCATTATTGGTGGTCTGGAAGGATGGCCCGACGAGTGGGAAGTTTGGCGTGGGGTTATCCACGCTGCCCGCCAGGTAGACATTGCCCGCCGTGTCCACCGCGAAGCTGGTCAGGTCGTCAAAGCCATCCGCGCCAAAGTAGGTAGTGTAGCGCACCCGGGTGCCGCTGGGATCAAGCTTGGTCACGAAAGAGTCGGGGGCCAGGCCACTGCCGCTGTCGCTATAGTGCGCCTGCAACGGGCGCACGGTGGGGAGGTTGGGCGAGGTGGTCGTGCCGCCCACGTAGATGTTCCCCGCCCTATCCAGGCCCACCCCCAGCCCCCGATCCGCGCCACTGCCGCCGATGTAAGTGGCAAACTCCAGCGCGCTTCCGGCGGGGTTCAGCCGGGCGACAAAGGCATCGCGCACACTGTCTGCATCTTTCGAGTAGCTCACGCTGCCGTTGAAGGTGGCCTGGATGGGCTGGACGAGCGGGAAATCGGGCGACGCCGTCGTCCCGACCACTTAGGCGCGGCCCGCCCCGTCCACCGCGATGGCCGCCCCGCCCTCGACGGCCCGTCCACCCAGGGCGGTCACCTGTTCGGTCCCTCCACCGAGGAAGGTGGCATAGACCAGGGACGTCCCGTCCGGACTGATCTTGGCGACATAGGCATCGCCGCCACCGACCATCTTGGCTTGTAAGGCATGAGCAGTGGGGAAGTTCGCCGAGAGGGTATACCCGGTCACATAGGCGTTGCCTGTCCCATCGACCGCAATTCCGAACCCGCCGTCCGCCTCCGAGCCTCCCAGGTAGGTGGCGTAGATCAGGTGGCTGCCGTCGGGGCTGATCTTGGCGACAAAGGCATCCCCGCTACGTCCTTCTTTACCCTTGCCGCCATATTGGCTCTGCAACGCGTGTTCGGTGTGAAAATCGGCGGACTCCGTATCGCCAATAACGTAGGCCGCGCCCTCGGCGTCCACGGCGATATGGTAGCCACTGTCATAGCCGCTGCCGCCCAAGAGGGTGGCATAGACGATGTGCTGCCCATCGGCGCTCAGTTTGAGCACAAAGGCATCCGCGTCGCCCCGCACGGTGGGCTGAATAGGGCTGTTGACCACCCGGAACCCGGCCCGGGCGGAGCCGGTGATATAGACGTTGCCTGCCTGGTCCACGGCGATCCCCGCGCCGCTGGTTTCCTGCCCGGTGCCGAGGTAACTGGCGTACGTCAGGGCCGGCGTGGTCGTGTCCAGCGCGGCCACAAAGGTGTCCCAGAGGTCGCCGCTGAGCGTGGCATCCAGGGGGTTTTGGAGCGGCAGATCGGCTGCCGAGGTCATGCCGGTGATGTAGGCACGGCCTGCACTGTCCACGGCCCCAGCACCGGGGCCGATGCTGGGGCGTTCTGCGGTGCCTATGCTGCCATAGTATGTGGAGTAGACCAGGTGGGGAGTTCCGGCGGCGGTAGGTTCGGGCGACCCGGCAGGGGCGACCACGGTGGCTGGCGGCGCGGCGCACCCGGTCACCTGGATCTGACCGTCGGCCCCGACGACCAGCGTCACGCCATGCACCACCAGTTGCTCTGTACTGCTCGTGACCGTGCCGGGTAGCTGCTGCGCCCGCGCCAGATGGGCGGCCGCCCCGGCCCCGACCGACAGTTCCAGGCGCAAGGCCGGCCCCCCGCCGCCGTAGGGAGCGGTCTCCATGTACAGCGAGGGAAACGGCTTCTCCATGCCCATGTCGAGTACGGTAGGCAAGAGTGCCTGCTGGACGGGATCGGCCTTGTCGGGATACAGGTGTAGCTCCGAGACCACCGGCGCGCCGTTGATGAGCACGAAGGGAGCGTGCTCAAAGTACGGACTGGTGTTGTAGTTGAAGGCCAGCAGGGGCCGCGTCGGGGCCGGGAAGCTGCCGCCCGGTACGCCGCCACAGGGGTTGACCTGCGCGCGGTAATCGTCCACCCCACCGTCGCCCAAGCCCACGCGTTCGGCGGGTGGCACATCTGCCGCGTACCAGAGGTTGAGGATGGTGGAGGGGGCGACCCCCAGGACCCGGCGGGTCAGCGGCTGCCCGGTCACCGCTGCCAACAGGTGGTTCAAGGCGGCGCGGTCCAGATCCCAGTAGGTGAGCTTGCCCTCGCTGATAGCGAACTGCGCCCCGATAGTGTAGCGCACCCGCTGGCCGCCCACGCTCGTCTGCCCAAAGAGGATCACCTCGCCCCGGCGCTGCCCCCCAAGAGGTGCAGTGGCCGTCAGCACAGCGGTGTAGCGGCTGGCCCCCAGCAGGTGATCGGTCAGGAGATCGGCGGCGCGAGGATCGGCCTGGAGGGCGGCAGCCAGCTCCGGTGGGGGCGGCAAGAGGCTGGGGGCACTCTGTTCGCCAGCCGCGTGCCAGGTACCCCATAGTTCGCCAGCCACCGCCACCGGGCGGCCCGCGTCGGTGCCGAACTGGGCATTAATCGTGTAGCGATAGGGTTGGCCGGGCTGCGCGCCGGGCAGGGGGCAGGTGAACGCCCAGGCGGTGGTCGGTGTGAACGGGTCGCCTTCGGGCAGCGTTTCGATGGTGCAGGCGACCGGTGCGCCCGCAACAGAGCGCACTTGCACCCCGGCGAGGCTGGTAATCTGGCCGATTTTCATGCTCCCGATGCGGCTGCTGCCCGTAATCTGGCCGCGGATCTGGCCCGTGCTCGCGTCCGCGGTGTAGTGGAAATCCTGGCTGATGGGCAGCAAGCCCCAGAAGCCGTAGAGTAATTGAGGTGGCAGTCCAACCGTGCCGAAACTGACCTGATCGGGTGGGCGGCCCGAGTCCGGGAACGGATTATCGTCCTTGCCCAGCCGCCCGCCGAACAGCCCGCCCAGCGCTTTCGCCACCACGCCATCGTACTGTGCATAAAGGCGACCATTCACCAGCAGGGTCCAGGGGCCATTGCCCGGATTACCGGTGCTGGAGGCCGTGAGGAGCAGGTGCTGCCCATCAGTGCCCACAAGTTCCACGCTCCAGGAGGGGTAATCGTCGGTCCAGGCGTGGCCTTGCATGAGCATCTGGGCGGGATAAAGGTGGTCCAGCGCGGTGACCAGGGTCTGCACCGCGGCGGGTGGCACGGCGCTGCCATCGCTGCGGGTATAAGTGGTGCCGGTGTAGGTGATCACCTGGGTGTCCAGCCCCGGATCGCCCAGGCCCACCACGCATCAACATAGGTGATGGTGGCGACCTGCCAGCCGGGCTTGAGCCGTTGCGCGCCGTCGGGCCGACTCGCTTCCAGCAGCGAAGGCGTCTGCGGATCAGGTGGAGAGAGATAGGCCCAGCCGTTTGGCGTGCTGGCGGCTGGGCTGACGGCCCCGTCGCGTCCCGCCCACCAATAGATACCTAGCAGGGTATTGTCAACTTAACCGAAAATCGGGTCACTTGTGGAGGCCAAGTGGGGAACAATCCCCATTTTCTGGGCCAAAATTCAGCAGTATCGGTCATGATTGGCCCAAATCTTGGCTCCAGTGAGGAGGATTTTTCGGTCGATTCATTAAGTTGACAATACCGTCTGATGATGGCGTTGCAAAATGCGTAACTGTTGGCGCAAGAGCAGGATTTCGAGATCCTTCTGCTGCTCACTACGTAACTTTGTAGTGAACAGGTCGAGTAACAGTGAGACGAGTTGCGCGAGTACCTGGTAAATCATAGTGCCGAAACTGCATGAGCTGTGCCGTGCGGCTATCCCATGCAAGAACAGCACCCATTCAAGACGGGTTTTCAAGCCCGTACGGGATTTCGTACACTACAGGGGGCAGGCCTTCGAGGGCCACCGTGTTGCGGGCCGCCGAGCATTTGCAAAAAGTGACGCGATTTGCTACAGTAGGTGCGTGGACACAGCGACGGCGGCGCAGCAGCACATGCAGGCGGTCTGCACCCCAGTGGAGGATCAGCCGATCCCTAACGGCACGCTCCCGTGCTTGCGCCATCTGTAGCGCAGGGCTTGGATGGTTTCGAGGGGGCTGCCGAAAAAGGCGCGAGACCGACCCGCGCCCCTGGGCAACGCTACGACCGCCTAAAACCGTGCTGTACCGTAGGGAGATCCCCGATGATCGATGCGCCTGTGCCCAGCCGGGGTACCGTGCTGGCTACACAGTTGACCCAGGCCACCACCGATTTGTTGGCGGTGGCCGCGGCGTGCGACGAGGGGCAGTGGTACACCCGCTGCGCGAACGAAGAGCGCACGGGTGGTGATCATCATGTCGCTATTATATATGAAGATGCACCCACGCTGACCCGCGCTCAAGGGGTCGCGTTAACCTGACAGTCACATTGGAAGCGACCGTGGTGGGGTGGAACAAGCAGCCGACACCGTTCATCTGGAGAGGCAAACGCTATGAGCGGCGGCAGCGGGCGCGGCTGCGGCGGCTCAGCGGATCAGGCGCGGCGATCGCTTATTCCCAGCTGTTTGCGATGCGACCCACTAGTTGACATATCGATGCGCAAGTAGTATAATCCCTGTAGCGGTGGACAGTTCGCTGAGAAGCGGGTCTCCCTGGTAGGGGTTTTCGAACTGCTCGAAGGGAACTCGGTAAAAGAGTTGACGTGAGTCGGTACAACGACGTGTGGTCCGTTCCAGTTCGCTGGCGGTTCCTGCTGCGTGGATTCGCCTCCCGTCCGAATGACTTTGTGGTCTGATCTACATCGCGCTGCGCCACCGCTACCCAATCTCGCGGCCGCCCGATCAACAATTGGGCGGCCGCGGCTCTGATCCCGGATCCACGAGCAGCAGAAAGGCGGTAGCCAATGCCCGCTCGCCACGCAGGTTTTGCTGCGGTCACGATCGTTTCCGAGACGCTCGTCAACCAGGTCTTGGAGACCTATGTCAACACCTTCCTGACCGGGGTCCGGCTGCCGATCGCCCAATCGGTCCCGATCTCGCTCAACGGCATCGCAGTGTCCCTCAAGGTGGACGCAAGCGCAACACTCCTCCGCGCGCACGCCAACTTGCGACGGAACGCCGCAGGGTTGGTGCCGATGACGTTCAGGTTCTTTGCCCGGCCCCAGGTCGACGCGCTTCCCGCAGGCGGTGGTGCCGCTCTCGCGAGCTTCGCGCCGGAGGTCGTCGTTGAAGTCGATATCACCGCCGCCCTGACGACGCTGGTTGTGGCCGACCACTTCCAGTTCGGCGTGGACCCGCAGGGTTCCCATCTCGGCAGCATCCGGGCCATCGTCGTGAACCCTGACGGAATGCCGCCGGCGGTCCAGT
>JBBSAN010000306.1:0-7655 GCA_038252265.1 Chloroflexia bacterium | reverse complement strand
GCCGGCGCCCGCGCGCACCCGCAGCGCATCCCGGATGGCCTGGTCTGCCGTGAGCGCGGGCACCGGCAGGGCGGCGGCGGTCGGCCAGTCGAGGGGCGCCGGCACGGGGGCGAGGAGCGTCGCCGGGGCGAGGAGGAGCTCGGCCCAGGTGCCCTGCCCGCGCAGGGGCAGCGGGTGGGTGAGGACCCGCGCGCCGGGGGCGAAGCCGCGCACCGCGGAGCCCACCCGCTCGATGAGGCCCGCCGCCTCGACGCCGAGCGCGAGCGGCGGCGGCGCCCCCACATCCCAGCGCCCCTGACGGACGAGATCATCCCAGTTGCCGACTCCAGCGGCCACGACCCGGATCACCACCTCATCCGGGGCCGGGGCACCGGGCGCGGGGAGGTCCAGCAGCTCGATGGTGGCCCCGAACTGACGGATTCCGGCAGCGCGCATGGTAGCATCCTCCTAACTGGGCCTGGTCACCTGGGCCGCGGCGGGCTGGTCCGGCGCGCCGTAGCCGTAGATGACCGGGCCGCGCTCGATCTTGCGGCTATCCGCCACGCAGCGGGGAAAAGCCCTGCGCCGCCGATCAGCCATACACCGCTGCGGTCTTTCCGCGCAGGAATATCGTCTCGCGTCTCGCTCAGGCATGTCGCGCCGGCCGGGTTTTGCGAGCGGGCGCCGGGGGCGGGGCCTTGAGGCCGAGGCGCCTGGCCTCCACGAACGGCGGCAGCGCGACCCGCCCCACTCGGCCAGGCGCGTATCGCGGGTCGCGCTGCCGCCGAGCAGCATCTGGAACTGGTCCTGAGTGATCAGCGCAGGCATCGCCTTAGCGATCACCGGCACGACCAGGCGCATGATCGGCAGCGGCATATGGATCAGTACGCCGCGCCGGGCCGGCGCGGCGCGCGTCTTGCGCATCATCCCGTTGAACATGAATGGTCTCCGGCCCGCCGATCTCCAGCGTCTGGTTCGCCGCGCGGGTCGTCCAGCATCGCCACCACGTAGCACGCCAACTCACGCACGTAGATCGGCTGCACTGGGTAAGTGCCGGGGCCGGGCAGGTTCACCACCGGCAGCAGCGTCAGCATTTACAGCAGGTGGGTGAACTCCCCGCCGGGGCCGATCAGGAACGACGCCCTTTTATTATATGACTCCTGACGGTAATATCAATGGCCGAGTCCGATAAACTTCCCTTTATAACCCTTCTATTAATCTATCTTCGCACATGCTGGCTGCGTGCCTGTTCACCAGGCAGAGCTTGTTCCAAAAGTCGTGCCACAATCAAAGTTCGCTAAAGGGGGGTTACAGCACTCGTGGATCAGCGCGCAGTGGGCCGATCCGGTGCGGCGCCCACCGTTGCGCCGCTTGCCCCTGCGGAGTGTCGCGGACGACCCGCACACGCGCTGGGACGGACCGTAGGAGCCGAATAGGCCGCCAGCTGGCGGCCCCCAGCGCGCCGAGCGCGCTCTCCAGCGACCGGGGGTGGATTGCAGCAGGCACTGTGCCCTGCGCGGTCACTCCCTTTCCGCCCGCCGCCCTCCTCCGAGATAAGGTAAGAAGAACCGATCGTGCGACCGTGTATCATAGTGGAGAAGGGGGACCAAAACAGTGACAACACTAGCAACCACCAGTGGCACGTTCGAGGTGGTCCGCGAGTGGGCCGGCTATTGCGGGGATAGGGGCCATGACAAAATTTATTCTTGCGCCTACAGCAGCGACGGCTACTTGCTGCGACTGTGGGGCCGCCGGGGCACGAAATATCAAACGCCGCCTGGTGGGCCAGAATCTTACGGCAGCCAACAGGCCGCCGCAAGCGCGTTCCATGCACTGGTAGCACAGAAGCGCTCATCCCGCCCCAGCGCTCCAGGGGGTTATCAGGAAGTTCCCTTCAATAGCCCTAATCAAGGTAACATCCCCTCTTGGCGCTCTGGGGCTGGCCCCGCCGGGGCGGGAACCACCGCAATCACCCGGGACAATCTCCTGCGCCAAATTGCGTCGTTGGGGCAACGTCTGTTCCAGGGGGGCAGTGACCTGGCGGCGATAATGATGGAAGTGACCCAGGTCGACCTGAAAGCCAGCCTCTTCACCCAGTTCGCCCCCGATCCTGCCGAGCGGATCGCGGTGGCGGCGGCAGTGGCAACACTGCGAACACAAGTCACCCAACGCCTGACCCAGCGCTGATCTCTTGACCCCCAGATCCTCACGACCAGCGGCGGAGTGCTCCGCCGCTGGTCGTGTTATGGCGCGCACTTAATCGCGTGACGGGGGCACATCCGCCAAACCACAGGGGGCGGCAGGCCATAGGGCGGCGCATCAATTCGACTACACAGGGCACCCGCGATACTGGAGAAATGGCGGCTGAGGCATTACTGCCAAAACAATGCCAAAACACTGCCAAAATACTGACCAAAAACCCCATTTTGCCAGGGGGTTTTTTGCTTTAATAGATACACATCCTGTAGTCAGGATGATCAAGAGAGCAGCCACCTATATGTTCAGCCGGCAGGGCTACTGGCCCTGCCGGCGAACAGATAAACCGAGAGCGACAATGTCACAAAACAGATGGGGACACGGGGGGAGACAGCAGCACCGTGCTCGGGGCGGTCAAGATCGCCTGGGCCGCTGCTGTGGCGGGAACGGTCGCCAATCGGGTGACCATCTCGCCGGCGACCCCGTGGGCGGTAATCGTTGCTTTCACCGCCGCCTGAACGGCCTGCTTGGTGTACTCCGCCAGGCGCTGCCGGGTATCCGACGGTTGCTCCGCAGCCAGAGTCAGCAGAGCCGCCGCGTAGTAGAACTGATCAGGCGCGCGGTGCAGCCAGAGGCAGAGGCGGAACAACCGATCGGCGGTCACCACTCCACCCCGTTCTACGCGGCGCAGCGCCGCGTAACTGATGGCCCCAATCTGGGCGACGGTATCCGCCCGCGACTCGCTCCCCCGCCGCGCCTGCACCGCCTGCCCAAAGGTCGGCCAATCAATCACCAAACCTGGTTTAATGGGAACCAGCAGATCCGAAGCAAAGACCTCGGTAGGTGGAGTCATAATCGCCCGGCTGACGGCCTGGATGACACTGGTACGAACCTGCGTGACCAACTCCCCGGCCAGGCCGACGGCAGCCACCGTCTCCGAAATAGCCTCTTGTCCGGCGGCGATTGTACGAGCAACCAGTCGCGCAATAGGTGCATCCGGCGGCGACGGAAATGTGGTCGAGAACAGCGTGGCCCGGTAGAAATAGGCAGGCGTCACCCCCAACCAGGGGGCGATCCAGAACAGGGTATCCGCCTCCACAACGCCGCCACGCGCCAGCCGCGAGAGGGTGTTCTTATCGATGCCGCCCACATCCGCCGCCAAGGAAGTGAGGTTCATGTGGCGGGTATCTTGGTAATCCTGCAACATTGTGCTCACCGCGGGCCAATCAATAACCGATTCGGGGATCATAGTACCTCGTCGCATGGCCCGCAGGCCATTAGCTCCCGCAAAAGGATCACTTCGACCTCAAATATACGCCATTTACTCTTGCATTACAACTTCTTTTCACGTATGATACATCATGTATGATACGTGAAATATCACACGTGAAACATAGCACGTGACTTTCCCCGTATGAAGACATACCGCATACTCGTTGCACTAAGGGCGACCGCCAAAATAACGTGACCTTGTAGCGAAGATGTGTTGCGCTCACCGGCATGATACAAGTCAGGTACTGGTCAACTTGTTTTGGCGGTCGCCCTAAGTAGAGGAGGGAATAGAGATGGACAAGCTCAACGGTGCGGGGGCACTCTCTGAAGAACCCGGGCTGGGACTAAGTCGCGCCTATCGGCGCCGGGCGGACGTTGAAGCAGAGATCCGCGCCCTCCCCGCAGCCACCGATCCTATCGAGTTCGTCGCGGCCGTACTCGGTGCAGCAGCGCCAGAAACGCTGGTATATGGCATCCGGCGACTGCGCCAAGCCGGAGCCGACATTAATCTCGAATGCCTGTTCACGCAGTTGCTCCAGAAAGCCGCCCTGCTGATCACCACCTGTGCCCATAAGCAGTTTCCCGACTCGGCAGATGATCGCGCCGAACTAGTGCAGCAAGTCTCGGTACAGATATGGCGCGAGGTCTATGACACGCGCCCTGAACAGGAATTTTGGGAAGTCTTTTTCAATCAAATGATCCGCCTCGCCAGTGCTGACGCCGCGCGGGCGATCCGCCAGCAGCGCAAGCATGAGCGTCGATTTATGGAAACGAGGAATGCCGACGGTGACTGCTGGCGCGAGGAAGATACGTTGGCGGCCCCCCATGAGAGCGAAGACGATCTCTGGAGTGACCGCTGGCAGGTTCGGCAGATGATGGGGAAGCTACCGACCCCGGTGCAGACCGCCCTGCGCCTCCGCATCCAAGGAGTCCCCGTCCGCAGCCAGGATCCGCGGTGCCCAACCATCAGCCGCCTGCTCGGCGTCAGCGATCGCACCGTGCGCACGTATCTACGAACCGGCGAACGGCAGCTTCGCGCCTGGTTGGCCGAGCAAAGGGAGGCGCGGCCCCTTTCCTGACTTCTCCCACCCCTTCTTCGGTCGCCAGCGTTCCCGGCGGCCTGGCCCCATCCCGGCCTCTGTATCAAGCCCCGGTCTCCCAAGGGGACTGCGGCCCCGCGCGCTGCCCACTGATGCTATAATAAGACGAGGCAACCGCCGAGCGACCTCAGCAACCAAGCGGGCCCGTCGTTTCCGTCACCAGCGTCGGCAGGCTCCCATGACCGGGGTTGTGGCCCGTATGCAGGCCAGGAGCGACTCCGCTGGAGCAGGCATCCTCGCCGACCGCGCTGCCCATAAGGATGGACAGATGATCACTCCTGATTCCTCTGGAGGTATCCTCGACCTACGTGCTCTCTGCCTGGCCTTCCTGGAGGCCCTGGAGCGCGGCGAGCCGCTCAGCCTCTGGCTGAGTGCCTACCCGGAACACGCGGAGATCCTCGCCGACCTGGCTGCTACATTCCCGGGCGAGCGGCCTGCACCCGATGAGGTGGCCATCACCGAGCGCATCATGCGGCAGACCTTGCAGGCCCACTTCCACCCGGCTGGATCCTCCGTGTCCGTCGCCCACCCGCTCGCCCGGCGCGGGTTGGATTTCCCCAGTGCGGCGACCCAATTGCGGATACCGATCGAGATCTTGCTTAAGATCGACCACCAGATGATCCCGATCCAGTCCGTGCCGCTGCGCTTGTTGGCGCAACTCGGTGCATTGCTTGGTTGTCCAGCTGAGCAATTATGGGCGGAGCTAGCTCCTAGCCACCCTGTCGGTGCCAAGCCAGAGGACCCTACCAGCCGCACGCGCCCCGGTCAGCTACAGACGTTTGCGGCGGCAATACAAGCGACTACCAAGATCAGCTCCGCAGATCGGAGCTATTGGCTAGCCGTACTCAATGAGGCCGGTGTCCGCCTGCCGGACCCCACAGCCGCCCGGGAAGACGCTTGATCCGCTACCGCTTCCTGGATGATGCCCTATCCTTGTAGCAGGGAGCGTAAGCTAACGTCCTCACCTGGCCCCACCGAGGGCGTCCCACCCGGCCAACAGCGCCCCGACCACCACCAATAGCCCGGCGACAATCAAGTGCCCTGCCTGCTGGTATCCAGCAGGCAGGGCACTTGATTGTCGCCAGCGGCATGCCCGGGCCGCCGCCGCCCGGCGGGGCACTCCCGGACCACTCCCCGCCCTCAAATTGCCTGATTTCCCCTTCCGCATCGCCAGGGCGGCTAAAAGATAGGCGGAACAGCCCTCGCCGCTGGTGCGTTACCCCACCATCCGGTGATGGGGTTAACCCGTCGTTCTGTCTCCCAGTAGCCAAGGAGTATGCCGGGTAAACAACCCCACGGCTAAAGCCGGGAGCTTTCAACTAACAACTCTCTCGAATTGCCGTCGAGTATGGCCGGTTTACAGGCGGCCCGGCGAATATTCTCCGCCGCGTTGCCATCCGCATGGGCAGCGTAGCCACACGTGATGCACAGGAATTGTGATTGAGTCGCGCGATTTTTCTTGTCCATACAGCCGCAGTGCGGGCAGGTTCGACTCGTGTTGCGCGGGTCGACCAGCACTACTGGCCAGCCCGCCAAGCGCGCCTTGTAGGTCAAGAATTGCCGCAGTTGAAAGAACGCCCAACTATGCAGAGTAGCACGCTGCCCGCGCCTATACTAGGCGATGTTCCTTATTCTCAATTCGCTTTATCTGATTGCAATTGGCACAGAGTATCTGGAATTGCCCCGATGCAATATTGGCTTGTACATAATCATAATAGCTGGTTAACGATGGGAAGGACTTACGGTGTTGACTTCCGCCACCGGTCACATGGTCAATCTGCAAGGCACGCGCATCGGCGAAACCACATTGCACACACCTTGCGCCCAGAGCCTCTAGAATGGACTTCCGGCGCGTGTGACGTGCTATCCGTTGGTATATCACGTTGCTTGCTCTCCGAGCGGCCCGATGGTTTTCATCACTGTTTCGACGACTTTCCCGCTTTACTTCCGGGTTTTCCTGCTGATACCGCTTATCCCATTCCCGCCGTTTTTCGCGGTTTGCTTCTCGGTATTTCGCATCGTGTAGGCGTCTCTGCTCCAAGTAATGTTCTCGGTTGTTCTCACGCCAGCGCGCTTGGCGAGCGCGGCGCTTTGCTACTACGCTACTGTTATCGGTCATATGTCACCCCCGTCACACGTATTATAACGGGTATGACATGTCTTATCAAGCGGCAGCGTGTAACGCCATTCCTTAACCCGCTGTCGGATGCCTTGCAGGTTTTCCAGGGCGATCCCGCAGCCTTGTGCCTTCGCGGTCGCTACAATGCGTTTGGAGATGACGTGATTGGTATGGGTCGCAAAACGGCGCTCTCGGCGCCGCCGCTTGCGGAGCAGCCGGGTCGTGGCCCGGGTGCCTTTGGCTTGCAGTTTGGCCCGCAACCGCCGATAGCGGCGGCGCAAGCCGTTGACGTGCCCGCCGCTATAGATGTTGCCCGCGCTGTCCACGGCCACATTGACCACGCACAAGTCAACCCCCAGGAAGTCGGCGGATTCAATGAGCGGGGGTTCCTCAACGTGGCACGAGGCAAACAAAAACCACCGCCCCTCCCGGTAGACCAGATCGCTTTCGCCCTGTTGCGTTGCCAGCAACTTACGGGCGCGGGCGTCACCCACAAAGGGGATGTGCTGCCGCCCCGCCATCGTCCAGATCGACACGCGATCGGCGTACCAACGCAAGATGCGCGGATCATAGCTGATGGCACCGTGGGGCTGAAAAACGCGCGGCCGCTGCTTATCCAGCTTGTAGGCGTCAGTGACTTTGGCTTCCAACCGCACGACGACCTGAGCCGCCAACCCGCTCGATTGGCGGATGGGATGGTAGACCAGCCGGTGCAGGCGAAAATGGCGGAACTCCTGGGTATCCCAGGCCCGGCGGCTGATGTCATTGGCGGCGGCGTTGGCGCACTCCAAGGTGGTGAGCAGGGCGGTAGCCTGTTCAGGCGTGGGGTGGAGTTTCACCTGAGCAGTCAGCTTCATACCTATTCGATCGGTCAAAGCTTGGACAAAGCGGAAGGGCAGCTCCTCCCCATCGCTACAGCAAGGGGTATCCGCCGCTGTGCCATCGACGAAAGGAGTATTCGATGATCCCTCCAACGACTGAGCAATTGT
>JBBSAN010000305.1:0-7671 GCA_038252265.1 Chloroflexia bacterium | reverse complement strand
GGAACAACTCCGGCATCTTCTCGGCTACCTTCAGCGTCTCGGCCAGCGACAGTTCGCCACCGACGCCGATCCGCAGGGTGCTGCCCTTTTCCTGCCAGGTGACGAAGGTGCCGGCCTCTGCCGCGCTCTTGCCGTCGGGCTGGTGGTTGAAGGCCTTGCCCTCCACGCCGCGCACCTGCACGCTGGTCACGTTCCAGCCCTGCCCGGCGTCGCCGTTCATCAGCTTCTCCATCGGGTCCATCCCGCCCATCTTCGACGGCATGGCACTCAGCGCGCCCTTGTTCAGGCCCTCGTAGACCGCGAAGTTCGCCACCCCGGCCTTGCCGCTATAGGTGAGCACGTAGCCCCGGCCCAGTGGCAGCGCCGTCACGGCGGTCAGGGTCGCCCCGCCCGCCTGATAGTCGGGGGTCAACAGGGTGAAGCCCTGCTGGGCGGCCCCGCTGCGCGCCTGGTCCACCGTCACCGAGCGCGGCATGAACATCGTCAGGTCCACGCCCTTGGCCCCGGCGGGCAGGGTGAAGGCGAAGGTGCTATCCGGCACGCCCTTGTTGAAGTCCACCGTCTGGGCGCTGTAGCTGCCGGTGCCCTGGGTGCTGGTCACATCCAGCTTCACAATCGTCCAGGTGGCCTGATCGACCCACATCGTCGCCTGCAAGCCCAGCGCGGCGTTCGCCATGCCGGTGTCGGCCTTGGGGGTGAGGGTCAGCTTGTAGGTGTTGAACGCGCCGACCTGCTCGGTGCCGTCCAGCTTCGCGTCGGTAAAGCTCAGGGCGCGGTCCAGCACGGTCGCCAGGTTGGGGTCGCTCAGCAGATCCTGCACATCGGTCGGCAGGTTCACCATCTGCCCCGCGCTCTTCAGCGAGTCGGCGTCCAGCTTGTAGGCCATCTTGTGCGCCGAGTCATAGGCCCAGAGGGTCTTGCCGTCGTTGACCAGGAACGCGCCAGCGTAGTCGCTGGGGTCCATGCTCCGTACTTCGGCCCGCATCAGGTTGGGCTTCTTGTACCACAGTTCGACCGTTGCCTTGCCACTCTTCGGCAGATTCGCCAGCGGGTTGGCCTGGGTGTCGCTGCCCTGCGGCATACTTGCAGCGGTAATATTTGCCTGGAAGTCCACGACCATATGGAGATCCTGGGTCTGGGTCGCGGTATCTTTCAAGTGTTGGATGATCTCAGGGGCCGTCACCTGCCCGCTGCACCCGGCCAGTGCCCCGGCCATCAGTACCAGCAAGGCCGGAAAGAGCAAAAACTTACGCATGGGAATTCCTTTCCTCGTGTAACAAAGTTTATCGGGCGGTCAGGCCGGGGTTGCAGGCATTCACCCTGGGCCCATCCGCTCATACCTATTCAACCCTCTTATTGTAACCCCTGTGCATTACCACCGGGGTGTTCCCTATGTTAACGAATGTTACATCCCGCCCAGTGGACGGCTGACTCCTCCTGATCTCTAATTATAAACCCCTGTGTCCTATAATGAGGTAGGAGGGGGAGTATAATGCATGGCTCTTGCAGAGTCCATCCCTGTCATCCTGAGCGCAGCGAAGGATCTTGCCGGGGCCACCAAGTCGTCAGGGAAGATCGGGATCTTAGCGTGTGCACACCGGACCGCCAAGAAGATCTTTCGCTGCGCTCAGGATGACAGCATGGGTCGGCCCGCACCGAACGACTTTGCAACAGCCGTGAGTATAATGCCCGCCGCCTTGACATTACCCCGCAATATTGTACAATGCGAGACGTATTGTTACGTCTCGTGCCCGGCAGGCGAGCAGGAGGATAGGGGAAGCGCGCGATGAAGTGTCCATATCCTGATTGCACCGGGGACGTAACGACGGACGAGCAATTTTGCGGCGAGTGCGGGCGCTCGCTGGCTCCCACGGCGGTGGCGGCGGCCAAAGCCGGGATGGCGCTGGGCGGCTCCCCGCCGGTTGTCACCCCTCCAGTGCTGCCGGGCACCCTGCCGGGATCGATCGCCCCCGCGCCGCCCCCGGTGTACGTCCCCCCGCCGGTTATGCCGGCGGCGGTCGCTCCGGTCCGCTCGGCCCGCTTGCCCTGGATCCTGGGCGGAGCCGTCGGGGCGGTGCTGCTGTCTATCGTCTGCTGCTTGGGGACCGTGGTCTGGTTGGGGGCCAACGTGCCACTGACGCCCACCGCCGGGGTGGCCCCGGTGCAGACCCAGACGTTCCGCTTCACCCTGGCGGACCTGACCCAGGCCAATAACTTCAACGCGGCGCAAGACGTGCGGGCCGCCGGTGGCGGCAAGCTAGGCGTCGTCTCGCTGAACGCCAATTACACCTATGAGAAACTCGGCTCGTCGGAACTGATCGGCACCGTTGAGTTGCGGGTGAACAACAATGTCGTCCTCGAACTGGCTGCTTCGGACCAGCCGGAATACGCCGCCAGCAACCCGCGCTTCGAGGTGGCCCAGGCCGAAAAGAGCTACACGGCCACCAGCCCCGATGGCTGGCAGGTGCAGGCCACCGTCAGCGCGCTCGACGTAGATCCCAAGCCCAAGCTGGCGACAGGTGGGGTCGGTAAGCAGCCCGTCTTTGCCGCGATGACCCTGGATGTTATCGTGACCCCCGCCCCCTGATCGCGAAAGGACCTCCGTATTGGCAGTCTACCGGCCCACCCGACGGCAACGCCCGTTGCTGCTGTGGTTTGCCTTCGGCCTGATCGGGCTGGCGGTCGTGGGGGTGGGGGCGTTCCTGGTGCTGCGCCCGGCTCCCCCCAGCGACCTCGCCGCCGCCAAAGCCGCGCTGACCGAGGTATCGAGCCGCCTCGATCTGCTCGGCGTGGAGTATCCCAAGCTGGTGGCCGGGCAGGCCAACGGAGCCGAAGCCGCCCTGACCAGCGCCGACGCTGCCTGGAACCGGGCCTTGCCCACCCTGCAAGCGATCGATCCGGCCTGGGCCACCGCCCGGCAAGCGCAGTTGACCGCCCTCAAGGCTTTAGTCAGCGCCCGCGCCACCCCTGCCGCGGTCCAGGCCGCCGCCACCGCACTGATGAGCGACCTCGCCACCTGGCAAAGCACCCACTAGGTTAGAAATTAGACGTCAGAAATCAGAAGAGTGCGTGAAAGGGTCATGCCTACACCTCCACCCACCTTCCCCTCCTTATAAAAGAAGCTGAATAAAAGAAGCTGATTTCTGATTTCTGACGTCTAATTTCTGACGTCTAATTTCTAATCTCTAATGTGCTACGCTTGAGCCAGACGCGCGCAGGGTTTGTAAAACGCGACAAATCCGCCTGCGCTTATGTCAACGCGCTATTGACTCATCCCGGCCCCGGTGCTAGAATGACTCCAATAACACGGTGCTGAGAACGGTTTAGGCGCAAAGGCAGTTTGAGACTGCTGGGCGTGACAGGTGCCAGGAGCGATTGTCCGCCGATACAGGGCCATAGCCCTATGCCCAACACCGTTTGCAAGCGAGGGGGTGCGCTTTATGGCGCACCCTCTTTATTTGTGCCCCGCAGCCCCCCTTGTGCCCCGTTAACCCTCGCTTTTTGCGCCGCCCTCGCTCCTGATCAGCTCGCTTCCTGCGCCCTCCGACCGAGGGGACATATCCTCTATCCGATGCATTGTACATTTGCGTACAATCGTGTAAAATATAGAACAAGAAGGGCGGCATGGAATGATCCACCGCTCATTATGTGGAGAGGAATGTCAGTGCGTATGTAGAGAGCGGCTAGTAACGGAGCAACAAACCAGTGCCAGGATCCATGAACCAGCCCGTGCTTGTCCTGAACCAGAACTATGAGCCGCTGAACGTCTGTAACGTCCGGCGTGCCCTGGTGCTCGTACTCAATGGCAAGGCGGAGGTGTTGGAATTAAATCACCAGATGATCCACACCACCACTGTCATGATCCATGCGCCGTCGGTGATCCGTCTCTCGTACTTGATCCGCCGCCCCCATCCCCGCGCCAAGCTCTCCCGCCGTGAAGTTTTCTTGCGTGACGACTACACCTGCCAGTACTGCGGCCTCCACACCCGCGATCTGACCCTGGACCACGTGGTGCCGAAGTCGCGGGGGGGCAAGCACACCTGGGAGAACCTCGTCTCAGCCTGCCGCGCCTGCAACCACCGCAAGGGGGGCAAGTCGCTGGTCGAAGCCCGGATGCGCCTGCCCCGCGAGCCGCGCCAGCCCAAAGCCAACATCTATCATCTCGTCTACCGCTACGTGCAGTCGGCCCCCCTCGATGAGTGGACCCAGTACCTGCCCGGCCTGAGTAGTTAAGACCCCCGGCCTCGCGCCCTGCGCGTTGCCGGTCCCGCGCCGCCTGGCTCCCCTTGTGGAGCGGGCGGTTTGCTTTTGTGAGGAACGAGAAGTCAGAAATCAGAAGTCAGAAATCAGCAGGCGCGCCGCTTTTGTGCTACCAACAGGTGTCGGATAAACCTAACCCTGTCATCCTGAACGCAGTGAAGGATCTTGTTCGGGCCAAAAGGTTGTCATGGGAGATTCCGGTTGTTCCTTAACGATCATGGACTACCAAGAAGATCCTTCGCGGCGCTCAGGATGACAGCGGGGGTTGATGGGTTGTGGATCGCCCCCATACGATCAGCCCTGACCACCGATCACTGACCACTGACCACTGACCACTGACCACTGACCACTAATAACTCGCCCAGTAGCGCCCCGCCGCACTTTCTGGTATGCTAGCGGACGGTAGATCAAGGAAGATCAGAGGAGGAAGCACATGCTCGATATTCGTTTATTCCGGGAAAACCCCGACCTCGTCCGCGAATCGCAGCGGCGGCGGGGCGAAGATCCCGGCCTGGTGGATCAGGTGCTGGTGCTGGATACCCGGCGGCGCGAGCTACAGACCCAGATTGACAACGCCCGCGCCGAGCGCAACACCGTGTCGGCCCAGATCCCCAAAATCAAAGACCCTGCCGAAAAGGCCGAACGCATCGCCGCCATGCGCGCCGTGGGCACCACTATCGAGACCGCCGAGGCGGAGTTGCGCGGGCTAGAGGAGCAGCAGCGCGAGCTCTTGCTGCGTATCCCCAACATCCCCCACGAGTCGGTCCATTTCGGCAAGGACGACAGCGAGAATACCGTCATCCGCACCTGGGGCGAACCGCCCGCTTTCGACTTCACCCCGCGCCCCCATTGGGAGATCGCTGAGGCGCTGGGCATCGCCGACTTCGAGCGCGGGGTCAAAATCTCCGGCTCGCGCTTCTACGTGCTGGTAGGGCAAGGGGCCGCCCTGGAACGCGCCCTGATCAGCTTCTTCCTCGATGTCCACACCCGCGAACATGGCTACACCGAGGTGCTGACCCCGTTCCTGGTCCGCCGCGAGTGCATGGTCGGCACCACCCAGCTACCCAAGTTCGAGGATGACATGTACCGCACTGACGACGATCTCTTCCTCGACCCCACTGCCGAGGTGCCTGTCACCAACCTCTACCGTGAAGAGATCCTCGACGGGGCCAAACTGCCGATCAACCTCGTCGCCTACACCGCCTGCTTCCGCCAGGAGGCCGGGTCGGCGGGGCGCGACACGCGGGGCATGATCCGCGTCCACCAGTTCAACAAGGTCGAGATGGTCAAGTTCGTCGCCCCCGACACCTCCTGGGACGAATTGGAATCGCTGGTCGGCAACGCCGAACACATCCTCCAGATGCTCGATCTGCCCTACCACATCGCCCAGATGTGTACCGGCGACGTGGGCTTCGCCGCCGCCAAGAAGTACGACCCCGAAGTCTGGATGCCGGGGCAGGAGAACGGCCAGGGCAAATACGTCGAGATCTCGTCCTGCTCCAACTTCCTCGACTTCCAGGCCCGCCGCGCCAACATCCGCTACCGCCCGACGCCCGATGCCCGCCCGCAGTTCGTCCATACGCTGAACGGGTCCGGCCTCGCCGTGGGCCGCACCATGGCCGCCGTGCTGGAAAACGGCCAGCAGGCCGACGGCACCGTGCTGATCCCCGCCGTCCTGCAACCCTACTTCGGGGGCCGCACCCGCATCGTGCCGGAGAAGGGGCTATAACCCCCAGGCGACAGTGGCCCTGCCGCGCAGCCCCACCCCGGGTGCTGGCGGCGGGCCACCTGCCCCCGCAGTATAGCACCGGCCCGCGCCGCAAAAATCGGCCTCTAGCCCGTTTTTTCCGCATCCGATCTATGCTATACTAGAATCAGCAAGAACGCCCCCACCGGACCCGATGGGGGCGTTTCTGTTTGGGACCGGGTTGCTGGTGGGTGCTTACACAACCGATATGCTTGTTCTACGTTAAGAATACAGATGAAGTTATAAGAATCTCAATGCTTTGCAAGCGCCTTGGTCTTGGTATTATGCACACTAATCAATAGTAGCTTGCGCCTAGTTCATGGAGGTTCATATTGAAGAGAAATTCAATTCATACCAACCGTGCTGTGTTCGGCGGCTTCGTTGTAGCCGCAGGACTTGCATTGGCTGTTGTCGTGGCACTGTTCATAGGTAGCATAACTGCGGCAGCACCGTCCGCCGGGAGTGGTACCCAGACACAAAACTTCCCCACAGTGGCTCCAGATCAGGAGAGTCAGGTAGAGGCATCTACGCAAGTTGCCGCGCAAAATTTCAGCTCCTGGGAGTACAGCACTATACGATTCACCTACGGCGGTGATCTCAGAACCAATATCTACTACAACCATGATTCCATCAGCGACATACAAAACTATGTTGCTGCGAACAAAGCGCTCCTGGCCGATGTCGTGCGCGCCGGAGGACGGGCCGAGATCGCGGTCACGTTTGTCTGGCCTATGGCACCGGATCAATTCCGGGCTTGGGCCAAGCAACACACCGTGCAAGTGAAACAGGCTCAGATCGCCGTGGGCGCGCCGGGCAGCTCAGGGGGCACCCTGATGATTGGTGGTAATGCTGATGATCCGCTGCCCGAATCATCAGTTGCCAAATTCCCTTTCAGCGGTATGGGGGGTGTCTTCGGCCTATATGGTACGGCAGATGCCAAGCAACTGGCTATGATGGTGGCAGACCCTGCGGTTTTCCTGGTAGATGTCACACCGGCCTGGAGCCGCCTGGATCTGTTAAAACAAGACGTGGCTGACGCAGCACAAGCCGAAACGGCTGTTGCCCTGCCCTTCGGTTGGATGGAGCGGCTGGGCATGGTGCCCACTCCGGTCGGCCTCCCTTCTCCGGTGACGACTCGAATACCTACCGTCCTCCCGATCGCACCGTAGCTACGGCATTCTCTATGCTATACTAGAATCAGCAAAGACGCCCCCGCCGGACCCAGGCGGGGGCGCTGCTGTTTGGGGCGGGTTTGCGGCGTTGTGCTATGGATACCAGACCCGCAGCAGGCATAGCCCCTGCGGCGGGGCCGTTACGGCGGCCACGCGGCGATCCGCCTGGGCCAGCACGTCGGCAAACTGCTCGACCGTCCACTTGCCCTGGCCCACCGCGACCAGGCTGCCGACGATGGTCCGCACCATCTGGGGCAAGAAGGCGTTGGCGCTGAGGTCCACCGCTAGCAGGCGGGCTGTCTCGTCGGCGGGCGGCGTGGCCTCGTACAGGCTGCTGTGCGGCCAGCTATAGCACGCCGCCGCCAGCATGGTGCGGACGGTGCTGGGCCGCTCGTCGGCGGTCTCGTCCGCGCTTGGCACCCCCAGCCCCCCGCCACAGAACGAGGCGAAGTTGTGCCGCCCCAGCAACGCCTGCGCCGCCGGGTGCATCGC
>JBBSAN010000304.1:0-7685 GCA_038252265.1 Chloroflexia bacterium | reverse complement strand
CCAAGCAGCGCACGCGGCCGCGCACAAGAAGGAGAGCTACTTGCGAGCGCAGTACTACCGCTTGGCGCGGCGACGGGGCGCAGGCCGTGCGGCGATTGCCGTCGGGCATACGATCTTGGCGATCATCTACCACCTGATTACGCGCGGCACCACCTACGAAGAGTTAGGATCGGACTATCTGGAACGGCGCAATAGCACCGCCCGCATCCGCTACTTAACGCGGGAACTCGAGAAGCTGAATCTAAAGGTGACCGTCGAACCGGCCGGCCAAGCGGCCTGATCGTATTTTCTTAGGAGTACCGTGCCTCAGCATCCACCCAAAGAACCACCATCACTATACCAAGCGGCCACCCGGCCTGTCAACGCGACGGCCCGGCCTGCCGCAGCGCGGCTTCGTCACTATTCCGGGTGGCGATCGCGAACAGGCGGCGGCGCAGATCGTACTCGGGGCGCGGGCGGTCGTCGGTGATCCGCGGCCCGGCGCCCGCCAACACCGCGACTGCCGCGTCACACCGCCAGCGGTTCCGCGCTACGACATCCCCCCCGTCGTCACCGGTAACCGGGGTGAAATCGGGCGCAGCCGCCCGGTCGGCCTGGGCGCTCGGCGGGCTAAAGATCGGCCAGGGGGGTAGACGCGGGCGACGGCGCGGCGTATAATGGCCGCAGGAGGGACGACCATGCAACACGAGCCGTTCGATGCGAGCGTGATCCGGTCGGCGGGGTACGGTCCGGCCACCTGCCCCCGCGAAGTCGCGTTCCGCAACCCTCGTATCTACCGCTACCGGGACGTACCGCCTGCAGAAGGGATAGCCCTGGCGGGCGCGGCGGCGGCAGGGGCCTCCGTCTCGGCGCCCATCCGCAACGCCTCCGAGGGCGGGGGCCGGGGCAACCTCGCCCGGGCCACGCCCCAGCAGGCCGCACCACTATGAGTACCGCGCCACCCACCAGCGCCGCGCCGGTCCTCTTCCGGCTCAACGGCGTGCCGGTCCAGGTGCCGGCGGCCTACTGGGGCGACGTGGTCGTCCTGGGGGGCGGGCTGGTCTGGCTGGCCGGGCGGCGCCACCCGGAGCGCGGCTGGGGCGGGCGGTTGCTGATCGGCGGGCTGGGCCTGGCCCTCGCCGTGGCCGGCGATCTGGTGCATGTACTGGGGCACACCGTCAGCGCCCGCCTGGCCGGTGCCCCCATGGACCGGGTGCTGGTCGCGCTGGGCATCCCGCGCACGCTCTACGACGACAACGCGGTGCCGCCCGGCACCCACCGCATGCGCGCCCTCGGCGGGCCGGCGGCCAACCTGCTCGGCCTGCTGCTCAGCCTACTCTGGCGCCGGGCGACGCGACCCGACGCGGCGGCCCGCGACCTCGCCGACATGTCCTGTCTCGGCCACGGGCTCCTCTTCTTCGGCAGCCTGGTGCCCCTGCCAATCTTCGACGCCGGCACCATCCTCAAGTGGACCCTGGTGGAGCAGGGCCGCGCGGAAGCCGACGCCGATGCCATCGTCCATCGGGGGAGCGAGGGCATCGGCCTGGGAGCGGTCGCCAGCGGCATCGTCGTCGCCCTGCGGGGTCGCCGGCTCGTCGGCCTGGCGCTCATCGCCGGAGGCACGGTCGCGATTGCGGCAGGTCGTGATCTGATCCGCTGAGCGTCTGCCGCCGCCCTGATGGCCGCCGCCGCCACGTACACCCGCAGGACGGTGGCGGCCGCGGCCAGCGCCGCCCGCTTGCGCGTGGCGGTTTCCGGCGGGTTCAGGGGGCGGCGGGGGAAGGTGCCGAACCCGCAGGCGGGGTTGCGGACGAGGCGCGCCGGCGGCAGGTCCTTTAGGACTACCGGCACCCGCGCGACAATCGCTTCCGGCGGCGCCACCGGCGACGGGCGGGGGTTGATCACACCCCGGCCCAGTTCCTGCGGCGAGGGGTGCCCTGCTGGCGCGCGTGAAGCCGGGGCCAACGTGCCCACGACGCGAGCCGAAGTCACGGGCTACATCCGGGCGAACCGGGCGTCCAGCGGGAACGAGGGGGACCGCTAGCGCCACGGCGAACCGATCCGTCGGCCTGTGGGGAGTCGACGGGCACCCAGGTCGTCAGTCGCCGCAGGGGAAGCAACAGCAAAGGCGCGGGACGGAACAGGGAGCGCAGCAGGTGCTACAGGGGCACCCACCGGTCCGGGATGCCGAGCGAGCCAAGACCGGTGGCTGCGGGTATCCGCAGCGGCCACTGACGGAGCAGGCGGTGCCCCGGGTGGCCTAGCCCCCGGAATGAAAGGGTCTCGCGTAGACTAAATATAGTGGCTCCAGAAATTTTTGCAACAGAACCCGCTCCGGCCCGCCCGACGCGCCGTGTGCCGCCTGGCGCAAGTGGCGCATTCGGCTGCGCCACGGGCCGGAACACTGACGCAGCAGGGCGCGCTGCCGTTGAGCGAATGACTAGTAAGGGAGTACAGCACACATGAACACAGATCTCCAAGCGTTACAAACCGCCGTCGAACACGGCAAAACCGCCTGGCTGTTAAACCGCCAGACGGGCGAAGTGGCGCGGCTGCGCGCTGTGTCGGACGGGTACGAACTGGTGCAGCATGCTGGCACCCCGATGCGGATGGCCCATGGGGCCGCCGACCATACGCCGGTCGAGGCCCATAGCTACCCCGATCCGTCGTCACACCTGGAGAAAGAGTTACATACCCTGATGCAGAGGGTGGCGAACGAGTACCAGGAGTGGACCGAGGACCGCGCGGAACTGGATGACGGCCAGGTTGCGTGGGGTATTGATATGCCTGGCTGAGGGAAGTGTCAGGACGGGCGCTAGGGTTGGCACAGCGCCCCAAGTTCTGGTATCCTCTGGGTTATGTTCGTATCATCTGAACGATAGCTCAAGCGGAGACCCTGATGAATTGCCCATGGTGTGCATCCAGCAAGACCAACGAGTCGACCCAGAAAACCTCTCTTGGCTATCGCACTTTCCGCTGTTTGGCCTGCAAACGCCGCTTCAACGAATGCACCGGCACACCATTCAACCACTTGGAGTTCCCGACCGACGTCGTCCTGCGGGTTGTGCTGTGGCGGCGCTACAAGTTGAGCCTGCGCGACTTGGCTGAGATGTTCCTGGTCCGCGGCTTTGAGTTTACGCATGAAGCGGTGCGGGACTAGGAGGCTCGTTTTGCTCCAGGCCTCACAACGCAGCTACGTTCCAAGCGGTGCGGCCAGGCAGGCCGTTCCTGGTACGTTGACGAAACCTATAGCAAGGTCAACGGCACCTGGTGCAACCTTTATCGAGCTATCGATCGGGACGGCAACCTGATAGACGCGCTGCTCGCTGAGCAGCGCGATATGGCTGCGGCCAAGCGATTCTTCAAACAGGCTAAAGAAGTGGCTGGATGTCCCCCCGAACGAGTGACTACTGACGGACATGACGCCTATCCGCGCGCCGTACGCCGCATACTGGGGCGCAAAGTGGTCCACCGGACGAGCAAGTACCTCAACAATCGCCTGGAACAAGATCACCGCGGCATCAAACAGTACTACTATCCGATGAGAGGGTTCGGCAGCTTTGAGTCAGCCTCCCGCTTCTGTAGCGCATTTGATGAGCAGCGGCAATACTTCCGATATCGGTCCAAACCGAAAGAGTTGATCTCGCTTGCCGAACAGCGGCGGATATTCCGGCTGCGCTTCGGAGCCCGGCAAAACTTACTGATGGCAGCTTAGTACTACAGCCGCAGTTAGATCGGGTATAATAGCTGCTGACGAGAGGAGGAATTTCCGCATCTATGCTTGACGTGTGTGAAGTCCAGGATTGGTCGGCGGGGCTGGCGGACCTCCATGCCCGGATTGCGCCCCGCGTCGTCCGCTCCGAGCAGCGTCGCCGCGCCCTGGCCTATTTGCAGGGGAGGGATTGACACGTTGGCTATACGATGGTAGAATAGCACCCAAGCACCGCAGTCCGGATCGTTCGTGTGGTGCGACCCCGGTGAGCCAGGCTGCTCATCGGGGTTATCTTTTGGGGGTTGCTTTATACTCGCTGCATATGCGATGGTGGAGCAAGTCAGTTGGCGCCTAACGCCCAACATCATTTGAACCGGGTGGGGGAGCAATCCGCCGCCCCGGTTTTGTTTGTCGACGTGCAAGGATCACATAATTAAGGTTATGTGATCCTTGGGCATGGCACAGGAAACCCTCCCCTACTTGGCGACCTTCCTTCTTACATGCGGATACGGGAGAACGCCGAGAGGCGTTCGATAGGGGAAGTCATTTGGAGCAGCCAGCGATATTCGACGATCGGCCATGAACAGCAATCCGTGCATTTTCAGCGGAGGCAGCTTGGCCGTGCAGGCAGTCCGGTGGAGGTCCTCCCCTTCCAAATTTCGAAGAGCTAACCAAGGATCACATAAGTGTATAATTATGTGATCCTTGGGCGTCGACAAACAAAACCGGGGCGGTGAATTGCTCCCCCACCCCGGTTCAAATGATGTTGGGCCGAAGGCCCCAACTGACTTGCTCCATCATCACATACTCAGCGAGTGTAAAGCAACCCCCAAAAGATAACCCCGATGAGCAGCCTGGCTCACCGGGGTCGCACCACACGAACGATCCGGACTGCGGTGCTTGGGTGCTATTCTACCATCGTATAGCCAACGTGTCAATCCCTCCCCTGCCCTGCTCCAGACCGGGCTTCGCTCCTGGGTTCTTACCGTCCCACCTGGACCACGTGGAACTGCTCATCGATCTGGCGCGCCGTCAGCTTGGTCCGCAGGTTGCCATAGGCCTGCTGGACTCGCGTTAGCAGCAGCCCACAGACCTCGGGATCGTTCGCCAGCTCCTGCTGGAGATAGCCCACCACCGCCGTGGTGAACCGCGCGGTCTGCAGCTGGAACTCACTGAGTAAGATACCGTGCGTCTCCAACTCGGCCAGCCGGGCCTGGATCTGGGCGCGGTCGATGTAGCCCCGCCCGAGCGCCTCAATGAGCAGACCTCCTGAACGGGCGGAGTAGGTCGTGCAGCAGCCTGAGACTCCCGAGGGTCCTGCTGCATCATTATACCCCCAGCCATGAGGTCCGTGCTAGCGTAAGCGTCAGGGGCCGGGTGCGATGGGACAATCGCTATCGGTCATGCTCAGGTGATAAATCTGGACTTGTGCGTCACCGTATGCCGACTGGAGGAAGGGCTGCTGCGCGGTGATCGCCGCGCGGTGATCCGTGCGCCAGGGTTGATCCACCACTACTGTATTGACCTCTAACCCCTTGGCGAGCTGGCAGAGCAGATCATGGGCGGGGAAGTCATGGGCCATGTCCAACTGAAATGCCGTGTAGCCGGGCGGAAAGTAGCCTGAGTAGCCGTTGACAATCGGCTGCTGATGGGCGATTTGCGCGAAGAGCCGCCACGCCTCCGGCGCGTAATCGGCCACCCGGACGCCCGCTGGAAACGGGATATGGGCCACCACCGTCCCTCCTGGTTGCGCCGCGAGCCACGTCGTCCAGGCGGTGGTGGGACTCAGCGGGACCTGTAGCAGCGGCACAGGCAGGGTCAGATTCTCCCCGGCGGCGAGCACGGCCAGTAACCCGATCAGCCCGGCCCAGCGGCTGCGGAGGCCCGCGGCGATGCCGACCGCCGCCAGGAGAACCAGCCCGAGTTGCAGGAGGACCGCAAACCGATAGGCGCTCCGTAGTTCGGCGAAGCCGGGGAGCAGCCGGACGGTGGCGAAGGGTTGCCAACCTCCCAGATTCAGGTTCAAACCCAGCGCCAGGAGCGCGGCCCCGACGATCAGCGCCCCCAAATAGATCACCCACCGCCGGAGTGGTGGGCTGCGCCAACCGGTGCCTAACCCCAGCGCGGCCAGCCCCACCACCAGACCGCCCGGGAAAAGGCCGCCGGTATCCGCAAAATCCGGTGGGGGAAACGGGAGCCAGGCGGTGCCGGGCCGGGTCAGAAAATCCGCAGGCTGCGCCGACAGGGCCTGGACCACCTCCTCTGACCGGGCGAATCCTAGTTCCTGGTGCAGGGTGACGGCGGGCCAGGCCACGATCCCGATCAGCAACCCTGCCGCCACCCCGGCGAGACCGAGGCGCAGCCCGGCGGCGCGACGGTCAGGCTGCTGCGCCCAGGCCACAACTCCGGCGGCCACGGCGAAGGGGGCAAACATCAGCGCGTACTGCTGGCAGGTGAGATAGGCCACCACCAACCCAGCGGCGGCCCACCCTGCGGCGCGGCTCGTTCCCGTGCGCCCAAAGCGAATCAGTCCTTCTAATGTCCACAACAGCCCAAACACGGGAGTGAGATTAAGGACGCCTAACTCTTTAGCGACCCCCGGCAGCGTCACCATCAAGACGCCCGCCAGCAGGGCCGCCCGCTGTGGGAGCGCCAGGGCCCGGGCGACCCGGGCAGCAAACACCCCGTTCAGCGTGAGCAGCGCCAACAGCGCCAGGTTGTGGATGAGCGCGGGCGGCGTACCCAACCCCCACAAGGGGGCGACCAGCAGGCCGGTGAGCGGCTCCGGTTCCGAATAGGTAAACACGCCGAGATTGGGATGAAAAAAAGGCGCATCCCAATAATGGGCCAGGCCGTGCGCCAGCCGATCGGCGGTCCACCATAGCGCCAGATGCTGAACAGGCCGACCGTGGCCGGCTCCTCAGTGCCGAGCGGAATCGTCGTCGTGATCGTGGTGGCAAGCGGCCAGGTTGCAAGCAGGGCGGCTCCCAGACAACTGCCCACCACGAGGAAGGGCCAACCGGCGCGCCCCCGGTGCCCCCGCTCAGCGCGCGCCGCAGTGGCGGGAGCTATCACCCCCGCCGGATCGCCTGCGAGCGGGGGCGCAGCATCGTTGCCTAGCGACACCGGGTGTGGCTCCTTGATGAAGTAACTGCGCGGGAGCGAACGAAGCAGGGCCACCATTGTGTCCCAGGCATGATGTACTCCTGACAAGGCCCAAAGCCGCTACGCAGGTGATGCCCACATAGCGACTCCGGGCCCGGACTGCTGTGCTGGCCCCTTACTTCTGCGGGGCGGGCGCGTCGCTAGGGTCGGTGGCGGGGCCGGTCTCCGGGCGGTTGAGGATCGGGGCTGCGCCCGTGATGGCACGTTCCAGATCCTGGACGGTGTGGGCGGTCACGCTCTGCGAAACCGTGCTCCCCGACACCCCGACCACGGTGTGATCGGCCTTAATCTGGTACCGCCCCTCGGGAGAGACCGGTTGGAGGGTCTTATCGGGGCCGGGATTGAGCAAGAGGAAATGCTGTTCACCGACATGATAGGGCGGGTCATCTTCCAGCACGAGCGGGGGATGATAGGTCATCTTGGGGTCCGTCGGGGGTGGCGGCGCGTTCTCGGGCTGGACCCCGGTGCGGAAGATGACCACTTGCTCGCCCGGCTTGAGCGTGCCCTTCAGAACCTTGAGCACTTTCATCGTGCTGTAGGTGGTCGGCGTCCGATCCTCACCGGACGGCTCGCCGGGGGCCGGGTTGACCAGGTCTGGCCCGGCGGCCACGGCCACGACCTCGGCTTCAATAATCGTCGGTGCCTGCGCGACGACCTCCTGAAAGGTCGCCGGCTGGAAGATCCAGGCGGCGTGCCCGGCAGTGGTGGGCTGCTGCGCGTGATAGAAAGCCAGTTGCCCCACGAGCACGAGACTGAGGGCGAGTCCGGCGATCCACAACAAGTGCTTGTTCATGATCGGTTGTCCTCCTCTAGGTGGGTGCCGCAGTGT
>JBBSAN010000303.1:0-7686 GCA_038252265.1 Chloroflexia bacterium | reverse complement strand
TGGCCTCGGTCAGGATCGCCCCGCGGATGCCCCGGCAGACGACCGGGGCCGCTGCCACCCCGCGAGATGCGTCTTCGTCGGCGCGGGCTAAAACCGTGGTTCCAAACATCGTGATCGCTCCTTTCGCCAGGCAACAAAAAAGGAGCGGTGGCTTATCGCCACGCGCTCCCTTGTCTTTCTGGACGTATACGGTTGGGGATTTAGGTGATCCGCCTCCAGCGAAGAGCGCGTGGCATTACTAACGTGGGCACGGGGCCCACGTAGTAATAATAGTAATAAGCGCGCTCGTGATTGGCAACCGCCGCAGGCCGCAGCCCGACGACTCCACTATCCATTGTGGAACGCCGGTCGCTATCGGTGCTGGGTTGCCCATCGGCCATGTGTCGCGCCAATCCTCTTTGCTGAAGTTGGCCTATCATAGCACAGGCGCGCTGTCCCTGTCAAGATGTTCAAGTGCGGGACGAGTGGTCAGTGGTCAGTGATCAGTGATCAGTGATCAGTGATCAGTTTTCTCTAGTATCCCTCGCAGCAGCGCCTATGGACAATAGACGACCGAAAACTGAGAACTAACAACTAACGACTAACAACTAACGACTCGTAACTAACAACTAACAACTAACGGCTGAAAGCTCTCTACCTGCGCCAGGAAGTTGGCGAGGAGGGCATGGCCGCCGTCGGTCAGGATCGATTCGGGGTGGAACTGCACGCCCTCGATGGGATACTGGCGATGGCGCACGCCCATGATCAGGCCGTCCTCGGTCCAGGCGGTGATCTCCAGGTCGGGCGGGCAGGTGGCGCGGTCGATGACCAGCGAGTGGTAGCGGGTGGCGTCGAACGGGGTGGCTAGCCCGGCGAACACGCCTATATCCCGGTGGTAGATGGGTGAGGTCTTACCGTGGCGGATTTCGGGGGCGCGGACGATGTGCCCGCCCCAGGCCTGCCCGATGCACTGGTGCCCCAGGCACACCCCCAGGATCGGGCAGCGCCCGGCCAGCACCCGCAACGCCGCCAGCGACACCCCCGCCTCGTCCGGGTTCCCCGGCCCCGGCGAGATGATCAGCCCGGCGGGTGGCTCCGCCGCCAACTCCTCCGCGCTGATCGCATCATTCCGCACCACCCGCACCTCGGCCCCCAACTCCCCCAGGTACTGGTAGAGGTTGTAGGTAAACGAATCGTAGTTATCGATCATCAGTAGCATAGTCTCTCTCCTTGACGGGTGACGGGTGATGCGTGATGCGTGAGGCGTGACGAGGGATCAGGGATCAGGGATCAGCCCTACGCAATACGCAATACGCAATAAGCAATACGCACTTTATTCACGTATCACGCATCACGTATCACGCATCACGCATCACGCATCACGTTCTCCGCCTCATCAATCGCCCGCAACAACGCGCTCGCCTTCGCCACGGTTTCGTCGTATTCGCTGGCGGGGACGCTGTCAGCAACGATGCCCGCCCCGGCTTGCACCAGGGCCAGTCCGTCGCGCAGCACGATGGTGCGGATGCCGATCGCCACATCCAGGTTGCCGTCGTAGCCCACGTAGCCGACCGCGCCGCCGTACACCCCGCGCCGGTCGCGTTCCAGCGTGCTGATAATCTGCATGGCCCGCACCTTGGGTGCGCCCGACAGCGTGCCCGCCGGGAAGCAGGCGCGCAGCGCGTCCAGCGCGGTGAGATCGGCCCGCAAGCGCCCTTCGACTTGCGAGACGATGTGCATCACATGGGAATAGTGCTCGATATCGAAGCGGATCGGCACCCGCACCGTGCCGATGGTGCTCACCCGGCCAATGTCGTTGCGGGCCAGGTCGACCAGCATCAGGTGTTCGGCGCGCTCTTTGGGGTCGGCCAGCAGATCGGCGGCCAGCCGGGTGTCCTCGGCGGGGGTTGCGCCGCGGGGCCGGGTGCCCGCGATGGGCCGGGTCGCCACCACCCCGTCGCGCACCTGCACCAGCATCTCCGGCGACGCGCCGATCAGGTGGGTGTCGCCGCTTTGGACGAAGAACATGTAGGGTGACGGGTTGATCCGTCGCAGCGCCCGGTAGATTGCCAGGGGGGTCGCGGTCGTCTCGCGCTCGAACCGCTGCGAGGGCACCATCTGGATGATGTCGCCCGCCGCGATGTGCTCTTTGGCGATCCGCACCAGGGTTTCGTACTCGTCGCGAGTGCAGTTGGAACGGGGCTGCGGATTTTGGATTTTGGATTTTGGATTTTGGATTTCTGTAGGGGGGAGCGGCCCAAGAATCCGGGCGCGGGCGGTGTCCAGGCGGGCGGTGGCGGCGGCGTAGTCGCTGGGCAGGTCGCCGTCCAGCGGGACGAGGGTGATCACCTGCACGGTCTGGCGGGCGTGGTCGAAGACGGCGACGGTATCGTAGAGGCCGAACACGCCCAGCGGGGTCGGGTGGGGGTCGTGGGCCGCCAGGGGCACCGGCTCGAAGGTGCAGACCGCCTCGTAGCTGAGGAAGCCGACCGCGCCACCGACCAGGGGCGGGGGGGCCATGCCCGGCGGCAGCACCACCTGCCGTCGCTCCACCTGGGCGCGCAACGGGGCCAGCGGGTCGGGTGCCCCGGCGGGGATAGTCAGCACCTCGGCGGGGTCGGCCCCGATCAGGCTGTAGCGGCCCACCTGCTCGCCCCCGGTCACGCTCTCCAGCAGGAAGCTGTGCGTGCCCTGCCGCAGCTTGAGGAACACCCCCAGCGGCGTGTCCAGGTCGGCGGGCAGGGTGATCGCCAGCGGCGCGTAGCGATTTTGGATTGCGGATTGCGGATTGCGGATTGGTGCTGCCGATCCGGCGGCTAATCGTTGAAAGGTTGCTAGTGGCTCCATGTGGCACCGTCCCTTTCGGATACTGATGTGTGGCAGCGGTTCGGGTCTATCCCGTCCAATCCGCAATCCACAATCCGCAATCCAAAATTAAAAAGCCCTCGTCCGCAAGGGACGAGAGCCAAACCGGCTTCGTGGTGCCACCCTTTTTCCGCTGCTGGCGCAGCGCTCAGCGAGTACCTAGTCCTGGGGAGGACTGCCGATACCCCGCTCCCTGATAACGGAGGAGTGGCCGGCACCGTCTACTGCGCCGAAGCGGTTCGGGGTGCAACTCCCAGCTCCATTCACGCTCCGCGCCGCCCCCGGACTTCCACCGCCGCCGGGTCTCTGTAGGCACGCCTTGATCGCTACTCGTGCTGTTCATAGTTGTTGGTGTATGCGATTGCTCTCAGTCTAGCAAATTTCCTGCGGCCTGTCAAGAGCGTTGACCGCGCCGCCCTGGCCTGCTACAATGGGGGCGGAGGAATCTTCATGCATCATCCATTGGTCGGATTGGCCGACTATCACATGCACACCGTGCTTTGCGGCCACGCCACCGGCACGATGGACGAGTATATCACCCGCGCGCTGGAACTGGGGCTGGATGCCATCGGCTTCTCGGAGCACATCTACCTCTACCACCTGCCGCCAGCCGAACGCGACCCCGAACTCGCCCCGCACGACGAGCACGCACTGGCGCAGTATGTGACCTGGGTAGAAGAGGCGCAGGCGCGCTATCCGCAGCTCTCTATCCGCCTGGGGCTGGAGGCCGACTACATCCCCGGCCACGAAGAGACGCTGGCCCGCATCCTGAAGCGCTGGCCGTTCGACTACGTCTACGGTTCGGTCCACTTCATTGACGGCTGGGGCCTGGACGACCGGCGCTATATTGACGGATATCAGAACTGGGAGCCGGAGGCGCTGTACGAACGCTACTTCGGGCTGGTCTGCGACGCGGCGAAGACGGGTCTGTTTGATATCATGGCTCATCTCGATCTGGTGAAGAAGTTCGGCTGCCGCCCGGCCCACAATATGACCGGCCTCTATAGCCGCGTGGCGGCGACTCTGGCGCAGGCGGGGGTGTGCATCGAGATCAGCAGCGGGGGCCTGCGCTATGAGGCGGCGGAGGTGTATCCCGCGCCGCCGCTACTGGCGCTCTGTCGGGCGGCAGAGGTGCCCATCGTCCTGGGGTCTGACGCGCACAAACCGGAGCATGTCGGCTACGCCTTCACCCAATTGCTGGACGCAGCCCACGCGGCGGGCTACACCGAACGGCAGCTTTTCATCAGCCGCCATCGGTCAGCGATCCCGTTGGTGCGCTCCGCAGGCGAGTTCGACTGGACGGCTCAGGACGCCGCCCGCAGGTAATGCGCCCAGTAGCCCTGCCAGGGGCCATACGGCGCAGCGATGCGGCGCAGGTCGGCGTCGGTCAGCGTGCGCCCCTGTCCGTAGAGTCGAGAAGCTGCCGCCAGCAGCCGCTTCTCGCCGCTCGGCACCCGGTCCATCCGGCCCAGCCCGCGCACCATGATGAAGTCTGTTGACCAGTCACCAATGCCAGGGATCTGGCGCAGCCACGCGGCGACCTCGGCGTAGGGCGCGGTACGAAGCCAGCTTTCCGCCACCCCGTTGAACGCCTGGGCGACGGCCTGTATCTGGGGCGCTTTGCGCTCGTTGCGGACCACCACCAGCACCTCGTCGGGGTTGGCCCGCGCCACGTCGCCCGGTTCGGGGAAGGCCCAGTAGTCGGTCCCCTCCACATTCAGGCACTGGCCGTACCGCTCGGTCAGCGCCTCTTTCTGCTTGCGCGTCACCGGGTAATAGTTGCGCTGCGACAGGATCGCCCAGACGGCGTTCTCGAACGGGGTCAGGAACTTGACCTGATGATAGCCGTAGAGTTGCTGGAGGATCGGCGCGAATACCGGGTCGTCCTGCCCGATAGCATAGAATGGCGTCAGATCGTCGTCCAGGCTGAGATAGAAGCGCAGGCGGTCCAGCGCGGCGGCCTGGGTGGCCTCGGTGATCGGCCCGGCGGCGAAGAGGGTCGTGGTCAGCCGGGGTGCAGTGGGTGGGCCGCCCGCCGTGACCCGCGCCACCACCGGCTGCCCGCCCACCGCCACTGCTTTGGTCAGCGCTTGCTCCGTCACCGTCTGCGTACCGATGGCCGGGCCGAAGCCGCCCAGGAAGGTCAGCGATTGGGCGAAGCTGAACGGGGGCACCGGATCGAGATGGGCGGTGACGGTGTGCAAACTCACTCGGCCAGCGCCCCGTAGCTCTGCAACGTCCGCAGCGCCAGGATGGTCACCCAGCCACGCCACTCCAGCCGCACCCCAGCGCTGATCGGGTCCCAGGAGATCGGCCAGCCGCCGTCGGCCTCTTGCCGCGCCGCCAGCGCCTCCAGGTGCGGGGCAAGCTGGTCGTCGGTGAAGAGCCGCCGCGCCCAGCTATCGGCGCGGGGTGCCCAGTCCAGCGGCTTCTGCACATAGCCTTCGGCGGCGGGATCGGTGGCGATCACCCCCGGCGCGGCCAGCCGGGCGGCGATGCGATCCAGTTCTCCCTGTGCCCGCGTCCAGTCCGAGGCATATTGCAAGAAGGTGATCACCGGCATCAGCGTGTGGAACTCGGTCCCCTCCAACTCGCTGATCGCCCCCCAGCAATATTCCGACGCCTGCTCCACCCACGGATGCCGCACGCCATGCTTGAGCAGCAGCCCGGCGATGGCTGCCGTCGGGTTGAGCGAAGCGGGCGGGTCGGCGTCCGCGCTCCACCACGGGGCGCGGGGGTAGTCGTTGACCGTCGGCAGGGCGAAGGGCAGGCCGCCGTCGGTGGTGGTGATCGTCGGCAGGAAGTCGCACAGCCGGGCCACCATCGGGTCGTCAAAGCCGTCGATCTCGTCCAGCACATGCAGCGCGTGTTCACAGTCCACCGGCTGGCTGTGCGGGTCGCGCTTGTCCGGCTCCAGCCCGTTGCCGAACCCACCGTCTGCGTTCTGGTAGCCTCGCAGCGCCGCCAGCACCGGCTCTTTGCCGCCCCCGGCGAACAGGGTGGCGAACAATTGCCGCTCCAGCAGCCGGGCATTGGCCCAGACAAACTCCTGGGCGCGGGCGATGGTGTCGTTCATGGGGTCTCCTCCTTTAATCCGCCAGCCAGATTCCGATTGCGTCCCATACCGGCCAGGTTAGCCCGATCAGTGTGGCTGCAATTAGCACAGCGCTGCTCAGTTGTTTTTCGTCGCGGGGCATGGTACGCCAGTTGGCAATGGTTATGCCCAGGAGCACTAATCCCGTCGGCACCATGATAAGGTTGCTCAAAAACCAGCCGATGAAAGCGATAAGGTAAAGCAGTCCGCCCACCCCTCCCCAGATGAAAGGCGGCAGCCCCTTTGGGTCCATGCTCACACCAGGGGCGTGCTGAGGAACCCCATTCCCGAAGTAAGCACCGAGCACCAAGAGAATGACGAATAACAGTGCGAGTAGCGCAAAGGCGGTGCCGAATACGACCGCCCGCCTTGACAGGAGGTGCCGATAGTGTTGCTCTGCTTTGTATAGCACGACCGCCACAATAGGAGTGAGCAGCCAGGTGAGCAGCACGTGCGGTCGAGTCGGATCAGCAGGTAACGGCTGTATAAGCAGAACTGCGAGAGCACCGATGGCGAGCGGGAGCAGCCACAGGGTGCTCGCTACGATCATCGCCGGACCCCCAACATCTTTTTGTACCTGCTGCATTCCTTCCAATCCTTATACTGTGCTTGGTCAAGACTTCCTCATGCCCCCGTCTGCTCCCACTGCGCCAGCAGCGCCGCGCCGTCGCGCACGTCGCTGCCGTCACCAGCTTCGGAGAAGTCGGGGGCGAGGACGGTGCAGGGGGCCGTCGAAGCGCGGCTGGCCCTTCAGGCCGTGGACGCGGCAGTGGGTGCCCCAGGCGGGCTACGCCGTCGCCTGGGCCGTTTCCAGCGGGAGCGTCTTCCGCAAGAACTGGCCGGTATAGCTCGCGGGCACGGCGGCGACCTCTTCGGGGGTGCCTTCGGCAATGATCTGGCCGCCGCCGTCGCCACCTTCGGGGCCGAGGTCGATCAGCCAGTCGGCGGCCTTGATCACATCCAGGTTGTGCTCGATGACCAGCACCGTGTTGCCGCCGTCGGTCAGCCGCTGGAGCACATGGAGCAGGCGCTCCACATCGGCAAAATGGAGGCCGGTGGTCGGCTCGTCGAGAATGTAGATCGTCTTGCCGGTAGCGCGGCGCGAGAGTTCGGCGGCCAGCTTGATCCGCTGGGCCTCGCCGCCCGATAGGGTGGTGGCGGGCTGCCCCAGGTGGATGTAGCCCAGGCCCACATCGTTCAACGTGTCCAGCTTGGCCCGGATCGACGGGATGTTGTCGAAGAAGGCCAGCGCCTCCTCCACCGTCATCTCCAGCACCTCGGCAATCGTCTTGCCCTTGTAGCGGATCTCCAGCGCCTCACGGTTGTAGCGCTGGCCGTGGCAGACCTCGCACGGCACATAGACGGCGGGCAAGAACTGCATCTCGATCTCGATGATGCCCTCGCCCCGGCACGCCTCGCAGCGCCCGCCCTTGACGTTGAAGCTGAAGCGCGCCGACGTGTAGCCGCGCAGCTTGGCTTCGGGCACCCGGGAGAAAACGTCGCGGATCGCGGTGAACATGCCGGTGTAGGTGGCCGGGTTGGAGCGCGGCGTGCGCCCGATGGGTGACTGGTCGATCTCGATCACCTTGTCCAGGTGTTCGATGCCGGTGATCCGTTCCATCGTGCCGGGCCGTTCCTTCGCCCGGTGCAGCTTGCGGGCCAGTTCGCGGTAGAGAATGTCGGTGACCAGCGTGCTCTTGCCCGACCCCGACACCCCGGTCACACAGATGAACTTGCCCAGCGGGAAG
>JBBSAN010000302.1:0-7688 GCA_038252265.1 Chloroflexia bacterium | reverse complement strand
GGGCACTTACTGACGGCAACGGGGATGAACCTGCTGCGGATGATCCGCTGGCTGATGGGCGAAAAGAAGGCGACAACTCCCGTGTCGGCGTTCACCCGCTTGT
The DNA here is from genome assembly GCA_038252265.1 of Chloroflexia bacterium. GTDB lineage: Bacteria > Chloroflexota > Chloroflexia > QHBQ01 > JAICKM01 > JBBSAN01. The sequence continues at coordinate 7,585 of JBBSAN010000302.1, read as the reverse complement.
ATCAGCGGGCAGCCTAACTACAATTCGCCACCAATATCTAATTGCGCCAGAACCATTGGCCGTTGGGATCGTAGCGCTGGTGCGCCTGCACCGACAGCCAGTAGGTGCCGGTGGGCAGCGTGACCGGGGAAGCGAGCGGGATGAGGAAGCTGCCGGTGTCCAGCCCGCTGCTGGGGATGAGGTTGGTCTGGCTGATGACCGCGGGACCCGGTACGGCTCCAGCACTGGCATAGATGAAGACGTTCACCGCGTCGGCGTGCCCACCGGTGCTGTATGACCCGGCCACTTCGACCTGATCCAGGATCCAGGTCGCGCCGGTGGGCACGCTGAAGTCGTCGGCGGTCTGGCTATCGTAGGCGCTGAACGTCGGCTCGAACTGCTGTGACGTGGCAAGATTGAGGCTTTGAATATCGAACTGCTCGTAGAGCACGGCGGCAGGGTTCAGCACCATTGCCTCCGGGCCGAGCTCATGGGTGATCCCTAGCACCGGGGCACCCGGGCCGCCCCGGCCGCCGCTAGCGCTTTGTGGCGCGACACCTGCCTGGGCGCTCAGGGCCGGGAGGCCCAGCAGCAGTAATAGCCCGCAGCCCAGCAGGATGCCGATGCGCAAGCCACGCTTTCCCCTGTTTAAATAGGTGGATAGCCAACGTTTCATGGTGTTACCGTTCCCTCTCTACTCTGGCGATTGCCAGGCTTTGGGCCGGTGCCCGTTCACCGAGCCTGTGCAGTTGATCGGAATCCTCCATGCTTATCTACTGCAACGTAGAACCTCGGTGCCGGTTGCTAAATGGGCGACGGGGAACGCGGGCGGGGTTTCGAGGGTGCGCCTGCTCTGGCCTCTTCATGGAATCCAGACGGCCTCTGCCGAGCGCAGGTAACGCGCCAGGGGGCCAGGCTCGTCCCATTTGGGGGGGAGGCGGCGGGCCCCCGTGGTTGCGCTCGGTCAGGCGGGGGCTGGCTTCCCCCCCCTGACCGGGTCAGTGCCGCGCCAGGCTGATGCAGTTGGGGAAGAAGGCGTTAGCGGCGATTTTGCTCAGTTGCCCGCGCGTGGCCGGATTGTTCGGGCGGGGGCACGCTGTCCCTGCGCGGGGTGACGCGTTGAGGCGGGAGAGGGTCCCCGCCCGGGGAGCGGCCCCCGCAGGGACCGGGGGCGGGCCGGTTGCCGACGGTAGCATAGCGCCATTATATGCCGACGGTAGCATAGCGCCATTATACAATAGCGGGGCAACCTGGTCCGCTAGCGGACCAGGTCGGGCGACGCCCCATGGACCGTGCTACTACGTGTTAATAGATGGAAGAGGGGGCCGTCCGCCCAGCAGGGTGCGCAAAACCAGCGATCGGCGGGGCAGCGCGCCCCGGGCGGATCGCCGCACCCGCAGAGGGGGGTCGCTCCGCCGGTGCGGCGATCCCGCCCGGGGATGGGGACCGCCAAGCACAGCGGCGGGTCGGGAGGCCCAGGATAGGTAAGGTAGTCCCTCCGGGCAGTAGTATCCCCCGATGTATTAAGGATCACATAAGTAACCTTATGTGATCCTTGAGCACGACGCAGCATCAACTCCTCCCCTGCTCTGGCTGCTTCCTTATTGTATGGCGGCGTGAGCGTGACCTGGGAGCTGTCGATAGGGGAAGCCCGTAGATCCGTTAAGATGATCTACAGACCGACAGAGGATCGGCATGCAGTGAGCGCTTGAACCAGCGCGCGCTGACTCTACAGCGGGCACAGTATCTGGTCCTCCCCTGCCGGTTTCGCCAACTTGGCCAAGGATCACATATGTGTATAATTATGTGATCCTTGGGCACGCACTGCAGCAACCCTCCCCTCTTCGGCGACCTTCCTTGTTTCATTATATACAAATGTGCGAGAACCACGAGGGAATGTCTATAGGGGGCGTCTTTGGCGTATCCGTCGGTATCTGATGACTGCTGATGAACGGTCGTTAGCGAGCAGCTCAGCCGGGTTTCGCGGACTCTGCTGACGACATGATGTGCGGTCCTCCCCTGCCGGTTTCGTCAATTCGGCCAAGGATCACATAAGTGTATACTTAGGTGATCCAGGAGGAACGAAATCAACGAGGCATCCGCATCTCCCCTCACATCTTGCCTCAGAGTCATCATCACGTCTGCTATGCCGTACCAGATTATCCAGCCCTGCATGATCTGTAGAACCCGCGCTGGCGGCAGTCCGGCCCTCGTTCGTTCCGAACACGCACAACTCCGTCGGCGTCCTGCGGCAGCTGATCTCAGTCGCCGCGCTCCTCTCCTTCCAGCCAACGCGTCGCTTGGGCGTGCCGCGGTTGCCCGGTATCCTGCTCTCTGGCGGCCTACTAAGTATCGCTTTAGCTAAATTCCGATACGCGAGAAAGGTCATTGTTCTCGGTCAGCCCTAGCGCGGCCAGCGCCGCCCCAATCCCCAGCGCCAGTAGCACGGTCGCGCTGAAGATCAGGATCGCCAGCGGCACCGGGCGCTGCCAGCGCAGGCGGGGGGTGTCGCCGCCCGCCCCCGTGACCAGGGCGTTGAAGTTGATCTCCAGCCTGGAGAGGAACATCAAGAAGGCGAAGCCGAACCCGGCGAGAAAGTCGAGCGTCGGTGTAGACTGAACCAGGTTGAGGCCGCTCTTGCCGATCAAGATGCCCGCCGCGATCTCCCCGACCACAATCGGCAGGCGCACAATGCGGACCCGACTGACCACGACCGGCACAACGGCAGCGAGCACGGTGATGAACAACAGAGAGACGAAGGGCGCATGAAGATCCATGAACGGTCCTCCATCACGGGCGGTGGTGGGCCATAAAAGAATCCCGTCGCGCCCGCGCCAGGTGCTGAGCGGACGTGATTATTCTACAGGGCGGAAGAGTAGGCGGGGCGGGACGCAGGGGTGGAATCCGGCATACCTCACCAAGCGCGAGGCGGTCGCGCCGTTACGGCTGCGACTGGAGCAACTCCCGGCCCAGCGGGCTGAGGGTGATACTCCAGGGGTGCCGAGTGCTTCGGGGTGGTACTCGAAGCGCGCCCGCTCAAAGTATTGCACCGTATCGGTCTGGTCCCCCATCGGGGCCGGCAGCTCTTCGCTGATCGGGTAGCCGAAGATCGCCAGCCCGCCATTCTGCCCCCAGAACTCGCGGAACCCGCTGTTCAGGTTGTGCCCCGTCTCGGGGAAATAGCGGGCGTCTTTCAGCGGAGCCGCCGCCGGATCGGGCGGATGCACAGCCTGGTCCAGCCGGGCCAGGTGATCGGCCCCGTCCCGCGCTGCTCCATATGGGCGCGCTCAAAGGTCTGCACGATAACCCTCCCGGTCGGGTCAATGATCGACTGCGTGGCAGTCAACGGGTAGCCGAAGGCCCGCCGTGGCTCGTCCAGAAAGCCAGGAAGTCGTCCGCGACGGTGTAGCCGGTTTCCGGGAAGAAGCGCTGCGGGGCATCGTTCACTGGCGGGTGGGTGAGCGCACCGGGAGCGTGACCTCGGGGGTGGCGGCGGGCGCGGCGAAGGTAGGCACCGCTGCGGCGGGCGTGGTCCTATCGTCCGCGATCAGGCCCGGCACCACGCGGAAGCCCCAGCTTGTGTGGGCCGTCAGCCCACCTTCGGCCTGCACGTCCACCTGCATCTCGTACGGTCCCAGCAGGACGGTGGACGCGATAGCCGAGGCGGTGACGTGCCTACCCTCCGTCGGCGGATCGAGCGTCACCACCAGCGCCTCGCCCTGCAACGTCATGGTCACCGTCAGCACCGGAGCCGGGCTGTCAATCACGAGGGTGATCGGCAAATCGCGACGCCCGACGACGGCGTTCGTCTCCGGCACATGGTCGCTAAAGGTGATCGCCCCGCTGAGTGGCGGGGTGACGGGGCTGGCGGCACGGGTCGGGCTGGTCGCGTTGCGCGCCAGCAGCGTGAGGGCCAGCACCGTGACAGCCCCCCCGGCCAGGAGTTGAATCCAGGCGCGCCGACTGCGGGGCGGGGTTGCCAGGCCCGTCAACGCGGCCGCCTCTTGCACTCCGACTTTGGCCCCTAGCTGTTCATATTCGCTGATCTGCTCCCGGCTGATCAGGCCTTGCAGGCGACCCCGCGCCACCACGGGCACATAGCCCAGATCACGCGGAGCGGTGCCCGCCGACTCCGCCGGCAGCTGTTGTTGGGCGAAGGCGACCAACACATCCGCCAGCCGCGCATCGGGGCGTACCACCGCGAAGGTCGCCGCCGGGATCATGACGCTGCGCACAGGCCTGTACGGCCAGGTGCCCTGCAAGATGTCATCGGTGAGCGCCACCGGGAGCAGGCCGCCAAATCGGCCATCTCGCGTCCGCACCGCCACCACCGCATCGGCCGCCAGCTTGTCCGTGCCCCACAGCACGGCGGCCAGGGTGGCGTCGGGCGCAACGGTGCGCGCGGGCGGCTGCATCAGTTCGGCGGCGGTCAGGGTTTCCAGCACCTGCCGGGTACTGGCGCGGCGCTCCACCGCGACCCCGCCTTCGCGGATCGCCCAGGCCAGGGCCAGCAAAGCCAGACCAGGTACCCAGTCCGCGCCTGGGAGGATCCAGACCACGCCCACTCCCGCCAGCGTGAGGACCGCGACCAGGCCCAGCCGCCGCGCCAGAATTAGACCGCTCTCGCGATCACTACTCATCCAGGACCAGAGGCCGATCAGGACCCAGCCACCGGCCAGCGGCAGCCCGGGGAGCAGGTTCAGCACGGCGGCGGCGAGGTGCCCGAAGGCCAACGCCTGGAGTACCGCCGCCATGAGTGTCGGGCCAGGCAGGAGGCTACCGGCGGCCCCATAAATCCCGCCGAGCAGCGCCAGGACCACCGGCCCGACCAGCGCGGCACCCACCGCCCGGCCCGCCCCTAGCGTGCGCAACGGATAGGCCGCTGCCGCGCCAAACGGGAACAGATGGACACTGCGCGGCCAGGCGGGCGAGAAGATGCCCGCCGCCGCCGTGCGGGCCGCCTCAGCGAACAGCAGCCCTCCGCCATAGAGGAGGATCAGGCCCACCGCCAGCACCCAGGCTGCCGCGCCGGACAGATACGGAGGGAGCCAGACCTGCGCCAGGTAACACACCGCCAGACCCCCGACGATCAGCCAGGTATAATTCAAACGGATCAGCATCGAGCCAATACGGCCCAATTGCCAGAATGTACTCATGGTTGTGACGTACCTCCTTCGCCTGCTGCGTGCCCCCACCCCGGCGGCGAGCGGCCATCCGGTACCCGACAGGGTGCCCAGGCCGTGCCCACCTTCCGGGCGCGCCCGCTTCCTGCCAAACTTAATCTAAGTCTACGGGACGTTCCTGAGAGCTATCTGAGACCAACGTAAGAATTAGCTAAGAATGGGTTGCCCACCCAGGCGGGTCGATCCGCAAGGAGTTAAGGTCGCTGGCGGGTGGCGCAAGGTCTCTGGGGGCGCGGCGGCGGGCGGCATGGGCCAAGCCACGCACGCTGCACCGGGCACGCGGGGCGGTAGTCGGGGGTGGCGCGACAAAGGCCGCGCTGAACGGGGCTATTAAGGGCAGCATCTGATCGCCCGGCGGGCACTGGCCCCCGCCGGGAGGGGCGCGGGCCGCCGCCCGGCCCGCGCTTCAGTGTGGGGACGCGCACCACCGGCCAGCACCGGCAGTAGGGTGGCAATATGGGGCGGGTCACCGGAGTGGATGTGCCAGGACTGTTCCGACTGGACATGCTCCTCGAACCGCAGCCCGCCCGCGCTTGGCTGGCCTGCCGCCTGGGTGGGGCGGGCGCGCACCCCCACCTGCCCGCTCCAGGCCGTGCCGAACCACCAGTGCGTCACGGACGGGAATACGTCCGCGAACGCGAGCCAGAACCAGAATTCAAACGGCGATGCCGTATAATGTCGGGTGTATTCAGTGATCCGCCCCCGTTCCCACAGGCGGGCGCGGCCCGGCTGCCACTCGATGCCGCTGCCCGTCCGGGGATCATAGGGGTGGCCGGCGGCAGTACGGTCGAACTGGTGAATGGGGGTGGCCGACGGCGCGGCCCATCCGGCGATCGTCATGGTCTCCGGTGCTCCAAATTGCCGCCCGGCTACTGACCAGGCGGCGTCACCAGGCTTAAATGGGCCGGATCGGGTTGACCCCGTGTAAGCCCTCCGCGATCTCGTCGGGCACCAGCAGCAAATCTGCCCCGGAGAGGAAGCCCGGGGCCGGGCGGAAGGTCTTGCCGGTGTGGACGACCTGATCCCAGAGGGCTCCGGCCAGCACATACTGGGTGATATGGTACTGTGTGGAGTCGAACTCCACATCGCGCAGTCGCCCCAGCACAGTGCCGCTGTAGGTCACCACCTTGGTGTGGAGCAGATCGTGGCCGGTGGGCAGCGCTCGGCGGTCTAGGGTCGCGCCATCGTGTAGCACCCGGCGATCCGGGATGACGACCGCATCGGCGCCAATACAGCGAATATCCCCGACGCACACGATGGCCCCTTTGCCGCGCCGCATCGTCTGGATTTTCAGCCCGACGATGCGGCTGATCGCCCGATCAACGAGGATATCGCGGACTACGCCGATCGGTTCGGCTCCCGCCAGGCTGACGACCGTCCGTCCTTTGAGGGCACTGGCTTTTGTTGTCGGCATACGCTCCTCCACGCACCTGCTGCCCTGCTCCACCCGCCCGTGCCTGGTCGATGGCCGCCCTGTAAGGGGTGCGCACTGCGTCCGTGCCCAGCTATTGCAGCGCGAGGTCAGCCCGGCCCGCTGGAGTGCCGCCCCGATGGGGCTGGCCCAGATGATCCCGCTGGTTAAACGCCCGGAGGCAACTGACCGATCCGCTTTCGTCGCCGCTGCCCGCTGCTGGCAAGAAGAGGTGGGTAATACTGCAATTGTCGGCCTCGTAGGGGCGCGGGCCGTGCGGGTCCACCGGGTGGGTGGCCTGGAGATAGGCTTTAATCACCCCGCCGTGCGTCACCACAATCAGGTTGGTCTCGGGATCGTGACGGGCGACCAGGGCGTTTATTACCCGTACGCAGCGCGCCCGGAAGGCCCGCCGGGTCTCGCCCTCCGGCCAGCCGAAATCCAGGTTAGTCCGGTCGTCCCAGCCCGCGATCAGGGTGGGATAGCGCTGCTGCCATTCGGCCTGGGTCAGGCCCGCGACCACCCCGCCGTGCATCTCGCGCAGATCGGGGACCGGCTGCGGGGTCAGCCCCAGCTGCGCCCCGATGGCGGTGGCCGTGTGCCAGGCGCGGCGCAGCGGGCTGCTATAGAGTGCGGCAAAGGCTAACCGCTGCCGGGTGTGGAGGGTGGCGAACACGGTGGCCGTAGCCGCCACCTGCCCATGCCCCTCAGTCGTGAGCTCGGGATCGCGCCACCCTTGCAGGCGCCCGGCGACATTCCAGGTCGAGAGACCGTGACGTACTAAATATAAGTTCATGTGCTTCTCCGCTGAGGTTCCTGTCCACGCCCGGCAGCGGGTGCCGCACCACTGGGTGGTACGCAACCACAGGGAGGCTCCAGTAGACCCGAGGAAGACGGAAAAGGCCGGGGCGGCGCCCACAGGAAGCCGGGGATGCTGGAGCCGCCGCTCTATACGCAGCTTACCAGTGTTTCCTGAGAGTTACCTGAGAGGGAGCTAAGAATTCCCTAAGAG
>JBBSAN010000301.1:0-7703 GCA_038252265.1 Chloroflexia bacterium | reverse complement strand
GCATTCCGCACTCCGCACTCAGGAGTTGTCCCACAGCGGCGGCCAGGGCCAGACGATCACCGGGGGGGTGGGGGCGGCGGCCAGTTCGAGCAGGCCGCGCAGGGTGGCCCCGGCGGGGTCGGGCGCGATGCGGACGGAGGTATGGAGGGTGCGGGCGACCGCCTCGGCCAGGCCGGGGGTGGCGGCCAGGCCGCCGGTCAGGGTCAGCCCCTGGTCCTCCACGCTGTCGCGGTCCAGCGCCGGGAGATCCTCCCAGAACCAGTTCAACTGCTCCAGCAGCGGGCGGATGCCCTCCATCAGCCCGGTCTGTACGTCCTCCGAGTTGAACTCGGGCACATGCGACGTGTTGCGTGGCTTGTGCCGGATCTCGCCAAAGGTGCCGCCCGCCGTCACCGCCTGCATCAGCGGGCCGGTGCCGATGCGGCGGCGCGCCATCTGGGCCACCTGGGGATCATCCTCCCGGCGCGTGCGGAGCAGCCCGACCTCGCCCGACTCGTGGCGGGCCTGCGCGGCCATGACCGGGGTGATATCGTTGCCCCGGCGGCGGCGCACCGCGCGCACAATCGCCTCATCGAGCCAGTCCCCGCCCAGCGGCCAGGCGCGGGCCTGCTGGACCTGGCCGTTGCGCAGTAGCGCGATTTCCACGTGCCCCGCGCCCAGGTCGCAGACGACAAAAGGCCGTGCCCCGCGCACCGGGAGCTCGGCTCCCAGCGCCGCCGCTAATATCGTGGGCACGGGGGTGGCCTCGCGCACCTTCGCCGCCCGCAAAGCCACCTGCACGGTGGACCGGGCGGTGTCGGTGGCCGGAGCGGGCAGGTTGAACACCACCCGTGGCCCCCCGCGTAACGACCCCCAGCCCCGTTCCGTCCCTAACGCCTCGGCCAGCGCAGCCCGGATCAGGGCGACCGCCGGGTCGAGCGCGGCGATCAGTCCTCCCTGGATCGGATGCAGCGCGGAGATGCCGGGTGGCATCGTCCCGGCGGCGATGGTGGCCGCGCCGCTCCCGGTGGCGATCACCTGCGACGGCGGCTCGGTGACCAGGACGAGCGCGGGCAGTTCGGCCCGGCCCTCCCCGCTGGCGGCGGCCACGCGGATACGACTGGTGCCCAGATCGAGAGCCAACATACGATTGCGCGAGGTTGCGGGCATAGCGACTCACTACGAATAGCGGAGGATCCCACGCCGGGCGTCCATCAGGCGGGGCCGGTCTCCGGGGTGTATTGTAGCTCCGGGGTCGCCCGGATATAATCGGCCAGCGCCTCGTCCCAGGGGCGCAGCACCAGCCCATCGGCGGCCCCGACCGTGTTTGCCAGGGCCGAATAGGGGGGCGGGCGCGAGGGGCGCGGAAAGTCGGCCAGCGCCATCGGCGTCATCGGGATGTGCTCCCGCCCGGTCAGCGCCATGATCCGCGCCGCGTAGTCGAAGCGCGAGACGCCGCCGCTGTTGACCAGATGATACCAGCCGTAGGTGGGGCGCGTCACCAATTGGAGCAGCGCGGCGGCCAGGTCTTCGGCGTAGGTCGGGTTGCTGACTTCGTCGGCCACCACGCCCAGCGCGCCCCGGCTGTCGGCGGCCTTGATGATCTTGTGGACAAAGTGGTTGCCGGTGCGCCCGTACAGCCAGGAGATCCGCACGATGTAGAATCGGCTCAGCAGGTGTTCGACGTACTGTTCCCCGGCCAGCTTCGACGCGCCATAGACGCTGATCGGGCGGCGGGGGTCCCATTCGACATAGGGTTGGTCCTGCGCGCCGTCGAAGACGCAGTTGGTGCTGATATAGAGCAGCGGGCAGCCTTCGGCGGCGCAGGCCAGCGCCAGGTTGCGCGTGCCCAGGCCGTTGATGGCGTAGGCCAGCGCCGGATCGCGCTCGCAGCCGTCCACGTCGGTGTAGGCGGCGGGGTGGAGAACCACATCGGGCGCGGCCTCGCCCACCCCCCGCCGGATCGCTTCCAGGTCGGCCAGGTCGTGCGCCGGGCGGTTCAATGGCAGGATCGTGTGCCCTGCCGCCTGCCCCTGGCGTTCCAGTGCCCTGCCCAATGTCCCGCGAGTTCCTGTAATAGCTATACGCATAGTGGTTAGTGGTTGGTGGTTAGTGGTTGGTGGTTGGTGACGACTGGTGAGTGGTGAGTGGTGAGTCGTCCGTTGATCACAGTCAATCCTCAGAACTGCCAAGCGAAAACTGCCGACTAAAAACTAACGACTAAAAACTAACGACTAATAACGGCCAGGGCGAACGCCCCGAGGGCGAGGGGCAGGGCCAGGGTCCAGACGATGCCGATCACCTGGCCGGGGCGGCTGGGGAGGCGGCGAGCGCCCCAGGTGGCGTAACCGGCCACGAGGACCAGCAGCGCCCCGGCAAACAGGCCCCCGTTGCCCGGCGCCGCCGCGTTAGCCGCGCTGCCGGGTACCAGCAGCAGCCCCAGCAGCCCCAGCCAGGCGGCTCGGCCCAGCAATGTCCCCCCCCAGACGAGGGCCTGGAGGCGCGCCGGCAGCCCGCTCAGCACGCTATCTGCCGGGGCGGGACCGGGGCGCACGCCCGCCTGATCGGCGGGGGGCCATCCGGCCAGGCCGGGGACCGTCAGCACCAAGACCAGCCGGGCCAGCCAGCTTGCCGCGCTCATCCCCAGCGGGGTTGTCCCCAGATCAGGAGGCGCTGTCGCCAGTGCCCCGTTGATCAAGTCCAGGCGGAGGCTGTGGGCGGGGGTCGCCAGGGCCATCAGCGCCAGGGTCGCCGGGATGCTTGCCAGGACGACGGTGCGCAGGTGGCGCGCCCCGGCCAGTTGCGCGCCCACGCCTGTCGCGCCCAGCCCCAGCACGCCCCGCGCCGCGCTCCCGGCCAGCAGCAAGGCCCACACCGCCAGCCCATCGCCCACCGGCGGGATGCCCGCGCCGCCCAGCAGCGGGTGGCCCGGCAACGGCATCAGCGCCAGGGCCAGCAGCGGCGCGACCCCACCAGCCAGGGCCAGCCCGATCTGCCCGCCCGTACCCCAGGCCGAGGGGGTACCCCGCGCCGGGCGGCGGCCCGTGCCCCAGTGCCGTAGCGCCCGCAAGGGGGTCGTGAATGCCGCGCCCAACGGGGGTGCGCCGTCGTGCGGCGCAAGCAAAGCCGTTACCAGCCCCCGCAGCAGTTCGATCCCCCCCGCCAGGGCCAGTGCGAACAGTCCGCCGGGATAAATTAGTAACGTGATCAGCCACGGCCCCCAGGCCGGGGCCGCGTCGGGTGGGGGCATGTGCCTGCGACGGCGACTCCTTTGCACGGTGCGCCCGCGTTGCAGGGCGGGCGCTTGTCAGTGTATCATATCAGGGGGGTAGCGTCAAATCCGGCCAGCCGGGTAAGACGTCAGAAATCAGAAGTCAGAAATTAGCAGAGACAGCAGAGACAGGTATAAATCAGGCTCAGCGCGGCTTCTGCTATTATGCCATGTGTACAAAGCCGGTGCCTTCTGGCCTGCGGGATGGGTTGGCGTAGCGGCGCACCCACGTGTGCGCCTGGTGGCGCGTCCGCGATCTGCGGGTTAACTGTTCGTCCAGGCGCGAACCCTGCGGACTCCCGACCAGGGCCGACACGGGGGTCGGCCCTACTAACGAGAATACAGCGGCTCTGGCCGGATCTGCTACACGCGCCAGGCGATCTTCTCACTCAAGATTAGAGGCCATAGGTGGACCCCGAAATCCAAAATCCAAAATCCAAAATCCAAAATCTCGCCGCCGCAGGCGTCGCCGTCGTCGTGCTGGCAGCGGGGCGGTCCAGCCGCATGGGGGCGCAGCATAAGCTCCTCCTGCCCTGGCGTGATGGCGAGCCGATCCTGCGCCATGTGGTGAGCGGGGCGCTGGCGCTGGGGCCGCTGGAGGTGGTCGTGGTGGTGCGGCCTGATATGTTCGCGCTGGCCGGGGCATTGGCCGGGCTGCCGGTGCGGCTGGTCGGCAACCCGCAGTGGACCGCCGGGATGGGCACCTCCCTGGCTGCCGGGATCGGGGCGCTGGGACCGGACACCCAGGCGGCGCTGGTGCTGCTGGGCGACTCGCCCGATGTGGACCCGGCAATCATTGCCGCCCTGGTAGCCGCTTACCAGACCGGCGGGCAGCCCATCGCCGTGCCGTTCTACGGCGAGGAGCCGGGACCGCCCACGCTCTTTGCCCGCGCCGTGTTCCCCGACCTGCTCGGCTTGCAGGGCGACACCGGGGGCCGCCTGATCGTCCGCAACTACCCCGACCATGTGGCCCGCGTCGATCTCCCCGCCGCATCGCGCCCCTCTGACATCGACACCCCCGAAGATTACCAGGCCGCGCTGGGCGGCGCATAAAACGAGGCGCGGAGCCATCGCCCCGCGCCTCGCTTATTAACGTCGCGCTGTGCGTTACGCCTGGCGGCGGCGCAAGGCCACGCCTGCGAGCAGGACAGTGCTACCCATCCCGGCCAGCAACAACAGCAGGAGCAGGTTGTCGCCCCCGCCGGTGGTCGGCATCCCCGGAGCGGCGGTGCCGAAGTCGAAGGCGTTGGTCAGGTCGTTCGCCGCGGCGTCGTGGGTGCCCAGCGCGGGCAGGTCCCAGCGCGTCTCGATGAATTTGAGGATCGAGACGGTCTCATACTGGGTGTGGTCCACGAAGCCCTTCTTGGCGAACGGCGAAATGATGATCGCCGGGACGCGGGAGCCGGGGCCCCACTTGTCCTCGACCGGCGGCGCGACGTGGTCCCAGCGTCCGCCATGCTCATCATAGGTGATGATGATCGCCGTGTCGGCCCAGTAGGGGCTGTTCTGCACGGCGGCAACCAGGTCGGCCACATGCTGCTGGCCTTGCTGGAGGCTGGCGTAGCCGGGGTGCTCGTTGTCGGGGCCGAGTGGCTTGATGAACGAGACAGCGGGCAGATCGTTGGTGGTCAGGGCGCGCATGAAGTCTTGCTCATCGCGCAGGTGGGCGGCGCGGCCCGGCGTGCCGTCAGCATAGTTGGCGAAGTAGGCGAACGGCTGGTGGTGGAACTGGAACAGCGGATCGGGGTTCCCGGCGACCGCGTTATTCCAACCGCCCGAATACCAGGCCCAGGAGATGCCTTTGTCGTTCAGCCGGTCACCGATGGTCGGCAGGGTCTGCTCCGGCACCAGCCGGGTGGTGTCGGTGATGTTCGCCGGGTGCGGGCTGTTGATCGTGAACGAGGTGTTCACCACGTAGCCATCGGGCGTCACCTGCCCATCCTTGCTGATCACGCCGGTGGCATCCACCTGGGCGACAATCGCAGCGGGCGCGTTCGGCCAGACCGCAACGCAGGCGCAAACCAGAAAGATGTGGTTCATGTACGAGCCGCCGAAGGCCGAATGGAAGAGGTTGTCGGCCATTGTGTACTGCTGGGCCAGCTTGCCTTCGGGCAGGTTGGTCGCGTCAAAGTGGCTCAAGACCAGGCCGCCGTTATCGCTCCAGGCGACGAACTTGTCCATCTTGCCGCCGTCGATCTGGTATTGTTCCTGGTAGTAGCGGTGGACCAGGTCGCCGGTCTTGTCGCTGGGGCTGAGATACTGGGCCAGATCGAACGGCGCGACCGGCATGTTCGCCGGGAAGCGCGGGTCGGGACCGGCGGGCTTCAGGTTGGTGTCGATGGGTGCGGGCAGGGTGGCGAGCGGGGTGCCCGTCTTGCTCACCTGGTTGACCGCTGCCCCCGCGTTGGCGAGGCCGTTGGCACCGGGGAAACTGCCGTACAGACCATCGAAGCTCCAGTTTTCCTGATAAATGACAATCACATGGTTGATCTTGTCCAGCGGTCCCGCCGCGCTCGCGACCGGCGCGAGGTTCGCGGTGAGCATGGTTAGCAGGGCGACCAGCGTCAACAGGCGGCCCCGTCCGCGTACTGTGAACATCTTTCCCCTCCTCGTTCCCCTGGGAACATCGCTATGTGGCCGTATAGCCGGTTCGGGAGGCACTGAATCGACATTGGCGCAGTTTAACCCCTCCCCGCTGTATCCCTGCGCCGGGCGACTGGCATAGAGTCACCATTCGCTACGATAGCACAAGACCGTTAAAAGAACGTTAACAGCGTGTTATGAATATGGTGGGTGTGGCTACGGCAGGGCGGAAACGCAGGAGGACGGCGGACTTAGCGTAACAACAGCACGTCACAGGAGGCGTGATCTAGCACAAAACGGGCCCCGTGTTCTACACTGGCCGGGGGTGCCACTGAGTTGAAAGGAGAATCATAGGTGAAGCGTGAAACGTGACGAGGGACCAGGGATCAGGATGATGCACTACGCAATACGCAATACGCAGCCATTCACGCCTCACGCCTCATGTTTCACCGCTTGGCGATATCATACGGGATGCCCGACGCCGCTTCTTCATAGCGGGCCAGGACGAAGAGGAGGGAAGAGAGGCGGTTCAGGTAGCGCAGCACTTCGCCGGGGGGCATCTGCCCATCAGCCACGAGGTGGACCGCCGACCGTTCGCCGCGCCGCACGATGGTGCGGGCCAGATCGAGCGCGCCCGATCCGGCGCTGGCCCCCGGCAGGACAAAGTTGCGCGGCATCGGCACGCTGTCTTCCAGTTCGGTGATCGTCTGGGCCAGCCAGGCGACCTGATCGGCGCTGGTGCGATAGGGCAGTTTGGGCAACTGGTCGGGTGGGGTGGCGATCTCGGCCATCATCATGTAGAGATCGTGCTGGGTCTGGCGGATGATCGTTTTCGTCCGCTCTTGCTGGCAGAGGGCACGGGCCAGCCCCAGCGCGCTGCTCGCCTCGTCCAATTCGCCGTAGGTCTGCACCCGCAGATCGTACTTGGGCACCCGCACCGGCCCCAGCAAGTCGGTCAGGCCCGCATCGCCGGTCCCCAGCTTCGGCCCCAGGCGGGTCTTGTCGGGGGTTGGAGGGTTGTTGGGGGTTGGGGATTGGGGGTTGGGGGTTGGGGTTTCGTCGCTCATGGTGGTCTCACAGAGAATGGACAGTGTCTACTTATCACTGCCCACTCAGTACTCAGCACTCAGTACTCAGCACTCAGCACTCAGTCCTCGCTCAACGCCGCGATGATTGTGCGGCAGAACGGGCCGAGGTCGGCGGGGGTGCGCGAGGTGATCAGGTTGCCGTCCCGTACGACTGCCTGATCGACATATTCGGCCCCGGCATAGGTCAATTCGGGTTGGAGGCTGAAGAACGCGGTTACGGTGCGGCCCTTCAGCACGCCCGCCGTGACCAGGATCCACGGGCCGTGGCAGACCGCCGCGACCACCTTGTTCCCTTCCACCGCCTCGCGCACCAGGCGAACCATCGCCGGATCGCGGCGCATCCGGTCGGGGGCATAGCCGCCGGGGATGATCACCGCGTCGAAGTCGGCGGCGCTCACGTCCCGCGCGGCTTTGTCCGACTTGTTGGGGAACCCGACCTTGCTCCGGTACTCCTTGCCCCCCTCGGGCGCGACAATCGTCACGTCGGCCCCGGCTTCGCGCAGCCGCAGGTTGCAATAAATGAATTCCTGGTCGTCAAAGTGGTCTTCGGTGAGAATGGCAATATGCTTGCCGCTGAGTTCCATTGGGCGGGTCCCTCCTGTTCTATCTACACCGCCGGGCCGTCTCCGGCTCCGTAGCGTACCATGCCGCGCGGAGGGTTGTCAAGCACGGCGCGTGGTTCGTGGTTCGTGGTTCGTGGTTCGTGGCTTGTGGTCAGCAGTAAATGGTTCCTGTTTCGTGGTTCGTCGCTCAAGCCAAGGAACGGCTGTGTGAAAGCTGTT
>JBBSAN010000300.1:0-7711 GCA_038252265.1 Chloroflexia bacterium | reverse complement strand
TGGTCTTGATGGGGCTGTTCACCTTTGAGCGCGTGCTGCAAGCGGGTATTGAAGATCTGATTTATGCGCGCGGCATCAATCTCCTGCGCCACCGCTATCTCCAGCATGCGCCGCAGATGCAACCCTATTTCATCCTGTCCGCTCAGGACGCGGGCGGACAGCCATTACTCAATGTGGGAATACACCCATCCTGGTGGCAGATCTTCCTCACGACTGCGGGTATGATCGCTTTTATCACCAGTATGCTGGTCGGGGTCTTCGTGGGCTTGCTGCTTGCCCTGTTCACCGTTCCTTTGCTGGTCTGTCTGAGTGCAGGAATCGTGCTATTCCTGGTGAGCTTGGGCATCCTGCAACACTATCAATGGGGACAGTGGCAGCGGTTGGAGCAGAACCTGACCGTGCTCTTCCCAAGCAAACGGCTCTAGATGGCCTGGCAACACCTGATCATCGACCGCCGCAAACGCAAACACAAGTTGGCCCGTCGGCATCTCGAAGTCTGCGTGTTCCTCACCCTGGCCCAGGACCTGAAAAACGGGGATGCCTGCATGCCTGCGTGGCCGGCTCCGAGGAATATGCCGATTACCGCCCGTACCTGCTGTCCTGGGCGGAGTGCGAACCGCAGGTCGCCGAATATTGCCGCGAACTGGGCTTCGCACCGACCGCCGGCGGCTTCGTGGCTGGCCTCAAGGATTGGCTGACGACGACCGCCGAAGGAGTGGATCGGGGCTTCCCCGACAACAAACGTGTCGCACTGGATGCCAAAAAGAAGATCGTGATCAAGCGCGGACCGCGCGCGCCGCTTTCGCTGACGCGCGGCCCGCTGATGGAATGGCTCGAAGCCTGTATGCCCGAACGCAGTCTGCTCGATATTATGTGCAACGTCGAACACTGGACGAACTGGAGCCAGCACTTCGGCCCGCTGTCGGGGGCCGATTCCCGGCTGGATCGCGAGCGCTATGTACTTCGACAATGTCACATTAGAAAGTGGCTCAGATATGCACAGAATGGACCGTTTGGCCGTCGGTGATTGGGGCAAGATACAGCCATCGCACGCTTGCTGACCGCGCCAAGCCTTGATCCAATTCACACCTTGTTCAGTGAATTATGGCTTACGCTAGACATATTTTATCTCCGCCTAATGTGACATTGTCGAAGTACTCACCGTCTTCACCTAATGCTGCAACCTGGGACCGAACCAGATGGTGCGCCACCTGCGCGGGCAGGTCAGCGCCCGTCAACTTTCGACAGCGAATCATCGGCACGTCACAGTGGACCAGCTCGATAAAGCGTTGCGCGATGTGATCAATCGCTACGCCGGGTGCGCGCTGCCGCAGTTGTGGGGCAAGGAGAAGGTGGCCGCCGCCGACGGCACCCAGTTCGGGCTGTACGCCGAAACCCTCCAATCGGAATACCACATTCGCTACGGCGACTATGGCGGCATCGCCTACCATCATCTCTCCGACATGTCCATCGCGCTGTTCAGCCATTTCATTGTCTGCGGGGTCTGGGAGGCGGTGTACATCCTCGACATCCTCAAGAAGAACACCTCGGTCATTCAGCCGGACACGATCCATGCCGATACCCAGGGCCAGAACCTGCCTGTCTTCGGCATGGCCTACCTACGGAGCATCAAGCTGATGCCGCGCATCCGCAACTGGCAGGGGCTGATCTTCTACCGGCCGCGCAAAGGCACGAAATACCAGCACATTGACAGCCTGTTCACGGACGTGATTGACTGGCCCCTGATCGAAACCCACTAGCCGGATCTGCTCCAAGTGGTGCGGTCGATCAAGGCAGGCAAAGTGCTACCCTCGACCTTGCGCAGCAAGCTGACGAATTACAGCCGCAAGAACCGGCTCTACCAGGCGTTCCGCGAACTGGGGCGGGTGGTGCGCACGGAGTTTCTCTTACGCTGGTTGGCCGACGAGCAAGTGCGGATGCAGATCACGGCGACGACCAACAAGCTGGAGGCGTACAATGGCTTCTCCAAATGGCTCTGCTTTGGCGGGGAGGGGATTTTGCCGGACAAGCATACCCAGGATCAGGAGAGGCGGATCAAATACACGGATCTGGTAGCGAACGCGGTGATTCTCCAGAACACAGTGGATCTCACCCAGGCCGTGCGGGACTTGGTTGCCAGTGGCTACGCGGTGAAGCGGGACGATCTGGCGTTACTCAGTCCCTACTGGACGCGGCATATCAAACGCTTCGGCGATTACATACTGGACTGGGATGCGCTGCCGCTGGCGCTGGAAGACGAACTACCCCTGACCATCTAGCCTAGCTGTTGTGCAACCAGGAGGCGATCCAGGTTTTGCATCTACGATCTAAACAGAGTGGAGCGACTGTGGGAGCGCTACTTCGGCAGAGGCGGGGTCCACTGGTCCCTATTGGTGCTTCGCTGGCCCTTTTGCAGCCCGCGTCCCCTGCTCTGCTTAGCGCGGGGGGCTATTTTGGTCCACATCTTCGCGCCCCCAGGAGCGCCGAGTCTGATCTACCTGGCTGGACCACGAACAAGGAGCGCTTAACTTTGATGACGATGTTCACCTCGTACATCGCAAACCTGGATCGCTTCCTGGTTGCACAACAGCTAGGCTAAACAGTATTCCACCGACGGGAGGTCAACAGGAAAGCAGCGGTAGGGCAGGGTGTGCGCGGAGCTACACGAGGATCTCACCGCCTCAAGGATCACATAAGTAAGCTTATGTGATCCTTGGGCACTGTACAACCGCAACCGTTCCCCTGCTCAATAATCTGCCTTAGACACGCCAACCAACATGCCGATCAATACGGCAACGGATACGCCGACGAATACCCCGACGTTTACGGCTATAGCGATCAACACGCCGACCACGACCCCAACGAATACGCCCAGCAACACTCCGACGCAGACGCCAACCACTACGCCGACTGAGCCGCTGACAAATACCCCGGTGGTGCCTGCACCGAAGCCGCCGACCGCTACACCAGTGGCCCTGACACCCGAACCGCCATCGACACGGACAAAGCGCAGAGATTGCCCTCACCGTTCAGGTCAGCGCCGACGCCCAGAGCACTGTGGTCAATAGCGCGGTAGGCATCTATCAGAACGCCCAGGGCACTTCGCAATCTGCTGTCTCGGCGGTGGATGAGGATGCGGTCGTGACTCCTTGCACCCCCGCCGCGCTGGTGGGGAGCAAAGATGATGGACGGGCCAATCTGATCGGTGGAGATTTGCTGATCTATACCATCCCCCTGGCTAACCACGGCGGGGGTGCGGCGGAGCACGTGACCGTGCGGGACCCTCTGCCGCCCAACCCCACCGATGTGGCCTGCGACTTCGTGGCCCCGTTGCGTGGGCACTGCGCGCTCGACGGGTCGGGGACGGTCGTCTTCACCCTGACCGACCCGCTGGCCGCATTGCACTGGGGGCGCGTCCAGGTTCACCTGCGGGTCCAACCCGGCACACAGGGCGTGCTTGCCAACACTGCCGCGGTGCGGTACTCTGATGTCCTGGGCGCGTCACAACCGCTGGTCACGGCCAGTGATATGGATCTGCTCTCGCCTGCACCTATGGCCGGGATGCCGCGCACCGGGACCAGCGATCCGTTGCCGCTGCTCGTGCTCCTGCTCGCCGGGCTGGGGGTGCTGGCAGGCGGGAGGCTGCGCCGCCGCCAGCAGGAACGGGGGCGCGCCTAGTTTTGCCCGGGCACTTTTAGAACTTGAGTTTAGAGTAAGCACCAACTATCACTGACGAGTATTCGCCAATGCTCCAATCGCCATTTCCCCGACAATCCGCTGCTTTAGGCGGCGGGCACGCGGCGTCGCAGCAGCGGATGCCGTGTTCGCGGCGGCTGCACCGCCCCGACCCGTCGTCCCGGCGCTTTTCCGCGCGGTTTCGGGATCGGGCGCTCCAGCCCAAACTGCCGGATAATCCGCCCGTAGTCCCGCTGCACCCGCCCCAACGGCAACATCCGGCTGCGGCTGGCCCGTTCCCAGGGCCGGGGGCAGTCCGCCGCCAACCCGCGCGCCAGCAGCAACTGCCAGCCCGCCAACAACACGACCCAGCTCCAGCGATCTTGCCGTTCCACCTCCCCCAACGCAGCGCGGCTCCAGCCCAAGAGGTCTTTGGCCTGCGCGTGCCAGGTCTCCTCCCGCCAGCGCAGCCGGTAGGCGGCGGCGACATCGGCCCAATCCACCCCCCCCAACACCAGCAGCCACAGCGGTTGGGCGTACTTGGGCTGTCCATCGGCCCGCCGCACCTGTACTTGCACCACCCGCACCGGCTGCTCGGCGAACCCCCGCCGCCGCCAGCCCGCCCAGCCGCGCAGGTCCCACTGCGCGCCCTTCGCCCCCGGCTGCGTACTCTGCCAGTCAGCGGCGGGCCAACTCGCCGGGTCGTTGAGTTGCACCCGCGCCCCGTACTTGCGCGGGGCTCCCTTCTGTCCCGGCTGGCGCGGCGCGGGCGGCTGGTAGAAGACCAGATTACTCCGCAACCGCACGACTGTGCCGAACGTGCCCTCCGGCAGGTCGGCCCCCACCTCCAGCAACTCGTTGACCCCATACTCACGATCCGCCAACAGCAGCAGAGGTTCGGCGCTGTGCTGGGCTACGCGCCGGACTTGCTGGAAGGCCGTGCTGACTGGGGTGTTGTCAGGACCAATGCGCTCGACATCCAACGGAGCCACCCAGGCACTGGCAGCATCCACGATTTGGCTGAGCCAACTGTAGCGATGACCGATGGGCCGACTGGCGTTGGGGCCATGATAGCGTTCGCGCTCGCCGACCGTGCGGGCCGTGGGGCGTGGATAGCCACTGTGATCGACCACGACGACCCGGTAGTTCCCCAGGCGATAGGGGGCCGCCCAGCCCGCCGTCTGGACCAGCAACGGGCGGAGGTGGGCCAGATCGAAGCGCCCGTGGCGCAAGGCATCGTAGAGCGACGACCAATGGCGGTGCATGCCCAGGCTCAGTTCCGCCGGGCTGTGCGGGCGCGGGGTTGGCGCGACGGCGTCGACCAACTCCAGCAGCGCGTCGGCACGGCGGGAGCAGGTTTGGTACAATGCGTCTCGGAACTGCGAGAAGGCTTCGAGTGTATGCATACCCGAGAGTCTGACCGCAGTTCTTTGTTTTGGCAAGTCTCCTTACTCTAAACTCAAGTTAGAAAGTGTTGCGAGGAAAGTGGGCACTAGACGGCTAATGGATCAGGGCGATGGTGGGTGATACACCGTCGCCCTGCTTGGTGCTGGCGCGGCATCGTCCGGTGGGAACTGCGCGATCCCACCCCACGCAGGGCCATCCTGGTGCGTATGGGGTCACGACCAGGTGCTTGCTTCTTTGAAGACGGCGGAAGCCAGCCGGGCGCTGCGGGTGGCGATCTCCGTCGGCGTGTACGGCCGGCCTTGCTCCAACCACCAGGTGATGGCTTCCACAAACATCGTGGACACCAGATTAGGCACAAACTCATCGGCGAAGGTATGGAGGGGGCGCTCGGTGGTCGCCGGGCCATGCGGCATGTATCCCCGCTCGGTGACCAACCCCGCCAGCGCCGCCCGCATCTTCTGCACAAACCAGGAGCTTCCCTGTCTGCCGAGCAGCGCACGATAGAGCCGTTCGTATTCCGCGATATGCTCGAAGAATTTCACCCAACTCTCCGGCGGATGTTCCGGCCCCAGCTCACCGACCGCGTTCAGCAAGGCACCCATCGCTTCCCCAAAGATCTGCTCGACCAGATCATATTTATCCGCATAATTGCGATAGAACGCGGCCCGGCTCACCATCGCCCGCTCGGTCAATTCGCCGATGGTGAGCGCCTCGAATCCCCGCTCCTCGATCAACTCAATTAACGCCTCCCTCAGCAGCTTCTGCGTGCGTCTCACGCGCAAATTGTTCGCCGGTTGAGTCATGTTGCGCTCCTTGTCTCAGATGAGACAACTTTTCTAAATTGATCCTTGCCCCTCTGTGCGTATCCGACTACACTGAGAACTAGATAAGAACAACCATTCGGGACACTATGTCTCAAATTGATCATCCTGTCAACATAGCGATCGAGACCGGCCCGGCCCCGCCCGATTACCCGCAGGTGCTCAGGAGACGGCGCGTCGCAACTACCACAAGGAGGCCGCACGATGCATTCGTTCAATCATCATCCCTCGCACCGATCAGACGCCGGATCGGCCAAAAAGACCCACGGGCTGATCCTCAACCAGGGCTGGAGTTACGATCTGCTGGACTGGGTATTCGACACCTTCTTGTTTCGTCGCCAGTTGCGGGAGTTGCGGCGGCAGACCATCAACCTGGCCCGCCTGCAACTCGGCGAGACGGTGCTGGACGTGGGCTGCGGCACAGGAACGCTGGCGCTTGCCGTCCAGCCCCGCGTGGGCCGCACGGGTCACGTTGCCGGTATCGACCCAGGGCCAGCGCAGATCGCCCAAGCCCGCGCGAAAGCGGCGCGGCGTCACCTACCCATCGATTTCCAGATCGGTGGGATCGAACAACTCGCCTTCGGCGATCAGACGGTCGATGTGGTGCTCTCGACCTTGATGATGCATCACTTGCCAGCGGGCCTCAAACGGCAGGGCCTCGCAGAAATCGTCCGGGTGCTCAAACCAGGGGGACGGCTGATCATTGCCGATTTCAAGCCCAAGAAAGAACGCCAGGGCCAGGCGGCACGATTTCATGCCGGGGGGAGCGACACGCTAGATTTGGCGGCGCTTGTAACCAGCGCCGGTTTCTCACCGGTGGAAACGGAAGAGATGCCGCCCCCCCGATTCTCTGCGTTCCCCGGCGTTGGCTTGGTCCGCGGCCACAAAAGCTGAGACGCAGGTGTGGTAATTAGTGCAAAGAAAGCGAAGGATTGTCCATGAGCAACATCTTCTTACGACGCACGACAGCAGAGGATACGCCCACGACTACGCGCCGAAGACCCTCCCCCACCCCACGCTGGGTGAAAGGGGTGGTGGTTATCGTCATCGTTTTGGTCCTGCTATTGGTCATCCTGCACCTTAGCGGCAACGGCTTTGGTGACCACATGCACCTGGCAATCGGCGCACCGGGAGGGGCACTGTGATGAGCATGTCCCCGGGCCTCCGCAAGTTCGCGCTCACCGCGCATGTCACATCCTCCATCGGCTGGTTCGGCGCGGTGGCGGCCTTCCTGGCGCTGGCGCTCGCCGGACTGGTCAGCCCGGATCAGGAGTTGGTGCGTGCGGCCTATCGCGTGCTGGGCTTGACCACCTGGTTCGTTATCCTCCCGCTGGCGCTCGTCGCGCTGCTCACCGGGGTCGTCTCATCACTGGGCACCCGGTGGGGCTTGATCCGCTATTATTGGGTGCTGCTGAAACTGGGGATCACCCTTTTAGCCACGCTGATCTTGCTGGTCCACACCCAGCCCATTGACCGCCTGTCCCGCGCAGCGGCGACGACGGCAGTGCTCGATGCCACCCTCTACAAGACGCAACTCCAAATGGTGATCGCCGCTGGGGGGGCGCTGGTCGTTTTGATCGTGCTCACCGGGCTGTCGGTGTACAAGCCGCGGGGCCTGACCCGGTACGGGCAGCGGACGCAGAGCGCACCGCTGCCCGAGGGTATAAGGGGCGATGCATAGAAATGGCCAGTCGCGCGGAGGGAACAGGTGTGTTTCGCAGGTGGCTGTAAGCTTTGACTGATATGGCGGCTGGGGGAGTGACTTCCGCCTCCGCCGTCTCGCTGCGGCGCAGTGCGGCGGGCGGGGC
>JBBSAN010000299.1:0-7712 GCA_038252265.1 Chloroflexia bacterium | reverse complement strand
CGGATCTGGCCGCTACCGAGCGGGTAGTACGGATGGTGCGGGCGCGCTACCCCCGCCTGCTGATCATCGCCCGCGCCCAGGATCTCGCCAGCATCGAGCGGCTGCGTGCCGCAGGGGCGAGCGAAGTGGTCCAGCCCGAGGTGGAGGCAGGGCTGGAATTTGTGCGCCGCACCATGCGGAAAATGGGCCTGGCCCAGGTGGAAATCCATACCCTGCTCAGCGGGCGGCGCAAATTTGCCTATCAGGGCGGGGGCAAGCAAGAACCGCTGCCCAGTGACCTCGCCTATGATGACGAGCTGTAGCGCCGCTCACTCGCCCAGGGTGTCCAGCGCCGCATGAAGATCGGCCACCTGCTCTTCCAGTTGGGCCAGGGTGGTGATGCCGTGCTCCTCCATCAGTTCGCGGATCGCCCGCAACGCCGCCACGTCGGCCCGCGCCACCACGCCGTGCGCCCGGTCGCTGTGCGGCGGGTCCAGCCAGCGCCGCACCTCCTCCAGGTTGGTCACGCCGATCTCTTCCATCTCCTCGCGTAGGCTCTCCAGGTCTTCGAGCAGCAGCATCTGGTCATATACCCCGGCGTCCGTTTCATCCGACATTAGCGCCCTCCCCCTTTGAGTCAGCAGCCCACTTCCTAGCGGATCAGTGCCGACACCACGATCACGATCAACCCGGCAGCGGCGACCAGGCTGAATTCGGCCAGCACGCGCCGGGTCAGCGTGCCCGCCAGTTGCGCCGACAGGAGGCCGAACGCGGCATAGAAGAGTACCAGCAAGAAGCTGCCCCCCACCAGTGCGCTCACCGCCCAGTAGTTCAGCCCCCAGCAGGCCTGCCCGATGATCAGCCCGGCCACGGCGGCATAGAGCAAGAGGTGGGCATGGTCAATGGGGTGCGCAGCGGCGGTGGTCTGCCCGCCGCCCCCGCTGGTCGCGGCCCGCGCACTCTGCCCCCGCGCCAGGATCTCGTAGAGCAGCGCCACCGTGACCAGCGCCACCCCGGTGGCCGAATAGAGGCTGCGGACCTTCTGGCCGTAGATGGCGACGTAGAGCGCGAACGCCGCCGCATGGGTCAGCAGGTTGAGTGCGGTGGTCGCCAGGCCGAAGCGCGGGTCCGCCGGGTCCAGGCTGTGGTAGAGGGCGTAGTAGGCGATGGCGAAGCCGATCCCGGTGGCGATGACCACAGCGACGACCACCAGCGCCTCGTTGAAGATGTGCTGGAAGAGGACCGCGCCCAGCATCAGCGCGGCGGGCAAGACCCACAACCGCACCCGTGGCCCCAGCGTCAGATGGAAGCGCCGCCAGTGGAGATGGAGCGACTCGCCGCCCCCGGCCCACCCTGCTGCCAGGATCAGCGGGTGGGAGCGCACCACCCACTCGGCCCCGAATGCGGCCAGCGCCATCAACCCTGCCGTCAGCGCGGCCACCACCGGCCCGATCAACGTGTCGCCCCCGCCAGTCACATCCACCGTCCCACGGTCCACCGCCACGATCAGGCCCAGCCCGACGAGCAAGAGGGTTAAGACGGTGATGATTCGTTCAGTACGTTGCATAGGGGTTGGGGGTCAGGGGCCGGGGGTCAGGGGTCAGGAGTTAGGCTGAGAGCGATCAGGTATCAGGGCGAACATAGACACAACTGATCCCCGACCCCTGACCCCCGGCCCCTACTCCGCGTTCTCGTTCGCGATCACCGAGAGGGCCGCTTCGATCAACCGGGCCGGGATCGCGCCTTCGCGCAGGACACGGGGCGGGCTGGTGGTCACATCGACCACGGTCGAGGCCAGGCCGCCGGGCACCGTGCCGCCATCGATGATCAAGGGGATGCGCCCGCCCAACTCGTCCAACACCTCGGCGGCAGTGGTCGGGTTGCCCTGGCCGGAGCGGTTGGCGCTGGTCACGGCGAGTGCCCCGCCCGCCGCCTGGAGCAAGCGCAGCGCCCAGGGATGATCGGGCACGCGCAGGCCCACCGTCGGCCCGCCCGCCGTCACGATATCGGGCAGCTTGGGATGGCGGGGCACGACAATCGTCAGCGGGCCGGGCCAGAACGCGCTCGCCAGCGCCGCCGCGACCGGGGGCAGCCCCGGCACGACCCGCCACAGGTGGTCCAGTCCGGCGACCAGCAGCACAATCGGCTTGCCGTAGTCCCGCTCTTTCGCCGCAAACAATTGCGCCACGGCACGCGGCTCCCAGGGGTCGGCCCCCAGGCCATAGAGCGTGTCGGTGGGGAAGGCGAGCACCTGCCCGGTCGCCAGGGTTTCCAGCGCCAGGGGCAAGGCTTGCGGGTCGGTGGTCAACAGAACCTGGGTTTCCATCGGCTTTAAAACTCGCGGGCCACCAGGAACCGCGCCCACAGGTTCAGCAAGTGGCGATAGGGGCTGTCGGGCAGCGTTTCCAGCGCGGCATAGGCACGGGTGATCATCCCTCCGGCGAGGTCGCGCACATAAGCCAGGCTGCCGGTCTCTTCCAACGTCTGGATAGCAGCGGCGATCGCACCCGCATCCGCTGCCGGGTTGCCCAGCACGGCCTGGAGCCGGGCCACCTGGGCGGGGGTGCCGTGGCGCAGCGCGTGGAAGATGATCAGCGTCTTCTTCCCCTCGCGCAGGTCCGAGCCGACCGGCTTGCCCAGCCGTTTGGCGTCGGCGGTGATGCCGAGCAGGTCGTCTTGCAACTGGAAGGCCGTGCCGCAGGTGCCCGCGAAGGTCTCCAGCGCCGCCAGCAGCCGGGCCGCCGGGGCCGCGCTGGGCCGCGTCTGGTCCAGCCCGATCAGGGCACCGGCCCGCGCCGCGAAGCGGTAGAGCACCCCGGTCTTCTTGAAGAGCATGTCCAGCACTTGCTCTTCGCTCAACTCGGTGATCGGGCGGTGGCTGAACTGCACATCGAGCATCTCGCCTTCGAGCAGCGCCGGTTCGATCTCCAGCGCCAGTTCGCGCACCAGTTGCAACGCCACTTCGGGGCTGACTCCGCGCTCCGGCAACTCGGTCAGCAGCGCATAGGACCAACCCTGTTGCTGGTCCCCGGCCAGGATCGCCACAGCAGTGCCGTAGTGGGCGCGCTCGTCGCCCAGCAGGCCCAGGTCGTCGCCGCCGCGCGCCGTGAAGGCGGTGTGGACGGTGGAGCGCCCGCGCCGGGTCTCGTCGCGGTCAATGATGTCGTCGTGAACCAGGGTCCAGGTGTGGAACAGTTCCACCGCCGCTGCGGCGGGTATGGCGCGGTGCTCATCGCCGCCCACCGCGCCGCAACTGAGCAGGACCATCAGCGGGCGCAGCGCCTTGCCGCGCCCGCGCAGGTAGTGAAAGATCGCGTCGTGGGTGTGCGCCGGGCGGAACACGGCGGCATAGCGCGGGTCTTCGAGCAGTGCATAAACGGGGCCGCGCCGGGCCTCCAACGCCGCCTCGAACAGCGCATAGTCATCGGGAGTAATATCATGCATGGTTGCTATTATACCGCGCCTGCGCCCTGGCGGCAACATGGCGGATCAGACGGTTGAACCACGAAAACACGAAGGGACGAAATGGGCGAAACGAAAGAGACGAAGGGGGCGAAGAGGCAGGATGGTAGATGTAGATAATGTATCGTGTACGGGCCGGATAAGCGGATAGCCCCGGCAGGGGCGACAGACGATAGCCCACGGCGCAAGCCGTGCGGTCAGCGAGCCGGTATGACAAGCCCCGGTAGGGGCGACAGATCGGACAAGCCAGCCCTGGGTACTTCTGTCGCCCCTACCGGGGCTTAGACAGCGGATGCGCTTTCCCCACGGTCCTACCGTGGGCTATCGTCTGTCGCCCCTACCGGGGCTTGGATCGGAGCGAGCTTCTCCCACGGTTCCACTGTGAGCGACCCGCTGCCGCCCTACCGGGATTGATCCCCTGATAGCAAAAGGGCGGAATCGCCTGATCCCGCCCTTCGTGTGCTGCGTCTATTTCGTTTCGTGCTTTCGTGGTTCAGCCGCTACTTCACCGTGAACGTCCCGCCGTCACTGTGACCGAACACGTCGGGGAAGTTGGTCAGTTCGGCGTGCGCGGGCAGATTGAGGTAGGTGCCCGGTGTGGTGGCGCGGGCGTAGTATTCGTAGACGTAGGTGCCGGGACTCATGTAGGTAGCGAACAGCACCGTCTGGGTGTCGCGCATCTCCACGTTGTCGAACGGCCCCCAGCGCCACCACCAGTCATAGTAGCCCGATCCGCTGCCTTCGTCGGTGGTGTTGATGCCGAACGGGTTGGGTGGGCGCTCGGTGAACGAGGTCGTGTTCAGCGAACCGTTGACCCCTTCCAGCCCGGCGGGCAGCGGGTCGGTCACCAGCACATAGTAGGCAGTTTCCGGCACGGCCAGGGTCAGCCGCACCTTGACCAGATCGCCTGCGGTGGCTTCCTTGATCGGGTCGCCCACGGCTTGGCCGCCGCTCATCTGGTAGTAACTCCTTGTGATCGCCAACCCCTCGCTGCGCGACTTGATCCCTTCGCCGGGCACGTAGTAGCGCAGGCTGGCCTGGTAGTACATTTTGCCGGTGGCCTGGCTGCGGGCCAGGATCAGGTCGCCCTGGGTGTTCTGTGGCATCCCTGCTACCGGCACCTGGAGCGTGGTCGTGCGGGTCAGGGTCGTGCTGTTCGCCACGTTCTCGCCCAGCAGTTGGTCAAAGAGGCTCACCTGCCAGGAGTAGTTGGCCTGGAGTTCTTTGCTCTGGTCGATGTAGTGGGCCAGGCTGATCAGGCTGATCGAGGTTTCCTGCGAGGAGAGCCAGTGGCCTTCCTTTTCGGCGCTCATCAGCCAGCGCACCGCCTTGGGCACCAGTGGATCGTTCGGGGCCAGCGTCACCAGGGCGTCAATCGCCAGAGCAGTGGCGCGGTTGTCGGTACCGCCGCTCCAGTAGTCGGGGCTGCCCTCTTGCCAGTGGGCGGTGGTGCTGGTCTGCTTGGCCGCCGCCATCAAGCTATCGAGGACGGTCATG
The DNA here is from genome assembly GCA_038252265.1 of Chloroflexia bacterium. Lineage (GTDB taxonomy): Bacteria > Chloroflexota > Chloroflexia > QHBQ01 > JAICKM01 > JBBSAN01. The sequence continues at coordinate 2,774 of JBBSAN010000299.1, read as the reverse complement.
CTCTCGCCGCTCATGCCGATCTTCGCCAGCCCCAGGGCCAGCCAGGCGCGAGCATGATTGCTGAGCCGGGCCGTTTGCCCGATCAGGCTGGTGGCATCGTCCTGCAACACGGCTTTCGTCTCGTTCGCGCCGATGGCGTAGCCCAGCACATACAGGGTGTAGGCGCGCATGTTCAGATGGTAGGTCTCGTCGATGCCCTCGGTGTTGTTGTCGGCGGCGTAGTTCTTCAGCCGTTCGATGCCGCGCCCCAGCATGTCGCCCGGCACTGCATAGCCCGCATCCCGCGCCGCCGCCAGCCCCTGGACGGCGTAGGCCGTTTCCCACCAACTCGACGGGCCGCGCTCCCACCAGGCCCAGCCGCCGTCGGCCTGCTGTAGCTCGGCCAGCCGCTTCAGGCTTGCGTCCACGATGCCGGGCAGGTTGGCGGCAAACTGGGTCTTGAGGCCCTGTTTGTTGTAGACCCCTTCCAGCACCACCAGCGGCAGGAACCGGCTCACCGTCTGGTCGGTGCTTTCGTAGGGATAGTCCTTGACATAGTTGATACTGTCGGTGGTCGCCGCCGCCAGCGAGGGCGACACCTGCACCACCAGTTCGCCCAGCAGCGGGTTGAGGCTGTAGGGTAGGAAGATATGCTCGTCGGCGCGGGTGCCGCTGACCTCACCGCTGGTCGCTACCGTTTCGGGCGCGGCAAATGGCTTCACCGGCAGGGTCGCGCCCACCGCGTCCTCGTGGTAGTCGGGGCTGTTCACGTCCAGCGTGTGGACCCAGTAGCGCAGGTTGGCCGTGTCGCCCTTGCCCACCTGCACGCTCCACGTCACCACGGCTTGCTCGCCGGAGGCGATGGTCAGCTTTTGTTCGGCGGTGGGCTGCGCGTCCAGCGTCAGCGCGCCGCTGACGACCAGCGAGGCAACCACATCGAGGGTCTTGCCGGTGTTGTTGTGGATGATCGCCTGCGGGTGCGGGTTGTCGCCGGTGGTCAGGAAGCGTGGCTGCACCGGGCGCAGGAGCAACGGCTGGGTCACCGTCAGCGGGGTCGAGGCCATCCCGGCCAGGGTGTTGACGGTGATGCCCTGCGCGGTCAGCCGCCAGGTGGTCAGGTTGTCGGGCAGGGGCACCGGCACCACGGCGCTGCCATCCGGCCCGGTGGTGATCGTCGCCGTCCAGAAGGCGGTGTCGCGGAAGTCCACCCGCACCTTCTGTGGCGCGAGGGGCGCCTGGGCCGCATTGGCCGAATCACGCGCCGTGCTCTCGGTGGCGGCGGGGGCGGCGGGTTGTGGGACGGCCCCCGCTGCGCCGCTGAACGTATCAAACACGCCACCGCGCCGGTAGCCATAGCCGTTATCGCCCGCGCTAAAGCTGGACGAGGTCTGCACCCCCAGCCCGCGCTCGCTCCAGAAGGAGCCGAACAGGTCCGCAGTTTTATCGCTTGCCAGGGCATAAATCGCCTCGTCTACCACGGCCAGGGAGAGTTCGCCGGGGGCGGGTTTGCCGCTCATGTCGCGGGTGTGGACGGTCATCGTCGCCGTGGTGCCGGGCGGGAACGGCCCCTGCCCCTGCGGCTCGATGCTCACCTGTAGCTGCTTGCTTGATGTGTCAATCGACAGGTTGACGTAGCCCTGACGCATGGTCGCCTTGTTGCCCCAGTCGGCGGGGGCACCGGCAGGCGGGCGCTCCGGCCCCAGCAGGGTCAGGCCGACATAGACGTTGGGCAGGTCGCCGTCTTCCAGCTTCACTTCGATGGTCGGTGCGCCGCCCTGGATGTTGACCAACTGGTAGCGCTTCAGGTGCCCGCGCTCGATGGTCAGCAGGCCTGTGGCCTGGGTGAACGGCGACGTGACCAGGATCCGGGCCGTATCGCCCACTTTGTAGCTGTCCTTGTCGGCCACCAGTTCCACCTGCTGCTCGTTGGTGTAGCGCCAGGGCACGTAGCCCGAGTCGCCGCTGGTCACCCAGAACTGGAGGCTGCTGTGGATCGCGTTGCCCCGGCTGTCGGTGCTCTCCCCGATCAGCTTGTAGTTGCCGCCACTGGGCGGGGTGTAGAAGGTGGTGGCGCGGCCCTGCGCGTCGCTGGTAACGTTCGTTTCGCCCGCCGGAACCTCGTTCAGCACCCACTGCCCGCTGCTGTCGGTCGCCCATTCCTGGCGCACGAAGCGCAGCTTGACCGGAGTGTTCGGCTGGATTCGCCCGCCGCCCGGCGCAGTCGCGTCGGGGGCGATGGTGCGGACGGTGATCGTCGTCGGCTGGCTGGCGGTGGCGAGGTAGTCGCCCACCCGCAGCCCGACGTAGTAGAGGCCCTGGTGGACGACCGTGCTGGTGCTGTTCGCCACCGCCTGGTTGCTCAGGTCTTGCACCTGGCCCTCGATCAGGACGTTCTGGCTGCTGTCGGTGGTCGTCACATAGCGGCTCACGTCCACCGTCAGCAGGCCGTCCTTGTCGGTGCGCGCCTGGAACGATTGCACCGGCTGAGGGGTGGTGCCGGGGAACGGCCCGCCCCGGTAGTAATCATAGATGTAGGGGTAGCTGTCGCCGAAGGTGTACCACTCGCCCGTGGTCGGATCGCTCCAGCCGAAGGTGTAGGGGCTGCTCTGCAAGTTGATCGTCGTGGTGACGTTGACCAGCGGGCCGCCAAAGTAGTAGCTGGTCTGGACCGTCGCCGTCACCGGGTCGCCGTGAATGCTGCTGTTGCCCGCCGTCACGTTCACCTGGAAATCGGGCTTGCGGTACTCCTCCACGTCGAAACTGGCCGTGCTGCCGCCGCTGCCGTAGTAGTTGTT
>JBBSAN010000298.1:0-7716 GCA_038252265.1 Chloroflexia bacterium | reverse complement strand
GGCCGACCTGGACGGCGACGGCCACAACGAGTGGGTGGTGCTGGCCGGGAAGGCGGGCGAACCGGTCTTCGAGACGGTCGTGCCGCTGGTGATCGCCGGGGGCGCGGGCGGGTTCGGGGTCGTCTGGCGCGGGCAGGTGGACTTCTCGGTGGCCGGGTCGGGCAACCTCCAGGTCGTGGACCTGACCGGCGACGGGCGGCCCGAAATCATTTATCAAAACACGATCAAGACGGGCGGGGTGTACGCCTATGTTTACGGCGGATCGGCGCAAGTCGCGCAGCACCCAGCCCTTCATCCGCAAGGGGGGGTCTGCGCGGGATTAGCCTATTTCTGCGGCTGGAATCTGGAGGTGGGCGCACCCGATGCGGGCGGGCGGCGACCGCTGATCAGCCTGATCGACCGGGTGGGCACGCGCCAGGTCTACCGCTGGACCGGCAGCGCCCTTGCTGCTGCGGAAACTGTGACTGGTACGCCCTGGCCCACCGTTCTGCCCGTCCCCCCGCGCCCCACGCCGCCCGATCCCGATACGTTCGACGCCTCACAAGGCGAGGGGGTGACGACGGTGATCGCCCGGTTGACCGCCGATCTGGATGGCGATGGGATCCCCGAAATCGCCGTGGCCTATAAGCCGCTGGGCGAGGACCGGCTCTACCTGGGAATCTTTGCCTTTGGCGGGTCGCCGGGTAGTGTCGAGACGTACCACCTGGTCTGGAGCGCGGGACCGCTGGCGGGCACGCAAAGCCAGGTATTCCGCACGCGGGATCTCACCGCCGATGGGCACCCGGAGTTGCTCAGCGGCCAGGGTGGGGCGATGGCGGCGGGTGGCACGCTTTATGTGGTGGGGCACAGCGCGGCGGGGTATGCGATCCTGCGCCCGCAAGGGGGGCCGTTGGCGGGGTTCGAGAGCTTCGGCACGGGCGATTACGAGATCCGCGAACAGGGCGCAGGAGCGCCCCCGTTCATCCTCGCCCGTTCCGGTTCGGACGGTACCCAGGTGGATACCTATCAGTGGAAGGATGGTGCCTTCCAGTACCGGCCCTAACGATTTTAGATTTTGGATTTTAGATTTTGGAGCTACGTGAGGTGATCGACCCCATTCCAAAATCGAAAATCCAAAATCTAAAATCCCTAAAGCCGCTCGGCCTTGAGCTGGTAGGTTTGCCGCCAGCGATGCTGGCGCTGGACCAGGATCTCGATGTTTTCACCGACATCCAGCGCCTTTTCGGCGCGGGCCGAAGGCAGCCATTCCCGCAAGCGGTCCCACAGCCGGTCGGTATTTTCCAGCAGGTCGAACAAGAGATCTTCGTTCAGCAGGTTGTGGTAAACCAGCACCCCGATCATCTCCCAGTAGTTCAACACGCGGGTCAGGTACAGGCGTTCGGGACCACCCGCCGGGTAGCGGGCGTTGACCTGGCTCCACGGGCCAGGCTGGAATTTGGTGGTGAACCAGGCTTCGGCCTCTTGCATAGCCGGTTCCAGGCGGAGTTTAAAGACATCGATCAGCAGAGTCGCGTCTGCGTGGGTAGGGATACCCATAGCGGTGGCCTCCAGGGGGCAGGGGATTAGCCGAGCGAACGTGCTCTGGCGTGCTTCTTATTATACACTGCCGGGCAGCAGAATACCAAGCCGCGAATCGGGGGTATTAACTCTCTATTGGGCATCTTTACAAATGCAAGAGGTTAGTTTATACTAATCTTACAGGTATAATATTCTGGTCACGTGTAGCCTCTTGGGAGAGGAGTCGCCTAACCAATGACACAACCACTTTCTAATTTCTCGCCGGAGCAGGCACTGGGACCACCCGACGTGGCGGGATCATATGCCCAGGCGCTGCCCGATCTGCCGGATGAGACGCTGGCCGGGATCAGCGATACGATCCAGGAATACCTGGAAGCGATCTATAGTATGCAGGACGAGGGCAAGCAGGTGATCGGCGCGCGGCTGGCCGAGCGGATGCGCCGCACCCCGGCCACGGTGACGGTCAAGCTCCAGGGCATGGTTGAGGCGGGGCTGATCAGCTTCACGCCGCAAAAAGAAGTGCGCTTCACCGAGCGGGGGATGCATATCGCCCGTGCCGTGATCCGCCGTCACCGCCTGACCGAACGCTTCCTGACCGACATCCTGGGCCTGGAGTGGCATGAGGCGCATGAAGAGGCGATGCGCTTTGAACACGCGATCAGCCCGCGCACCGAACAGCGGATCATCAGCCTGTTGCACAACCCGACCCGCTGCCCGCACGGCAACCCGATCCCCGGCCTCGCCCCGCACCCGCCCCGCAACCGGATGGTGCTGGCCCAGGCCCACGCGGGCGACCGCCTGATGATTGAACGGATCTCGGAGGAGGCGGAGGTGGACCCGGCGCTGCTGGCCTTCCTCCAGCATAATCACCTGATTCCCGATGCCCGGCTGGCTGTGGCCGCCGTGCTGCCGTTCAACAAGACCTGCACGGTACAGGTGGATGACCAACCCGCCCCGGTGGTGATTGGCGACGAAGTCGCCCAGTTGATCTGGGTGATCCCGGAGAATGAACTCGACGCCGCGCCGTAACGCCGATGCCCCGGAGGGACATAAAGCCGCAAAGCGCCTATTCGCTTTGCGGCTTTGCGTTGGCGGCGAAGATTGTTATAATTAGCATATGAAGACTGATTCTCGCCCGTTCGCGGTTTCCCACGCCACCGAGCACGCCCACGAACAAGACCACGACCACGCGCATGGCGACCACAGCCATGCGCACAGCCACGTCCCTCAGACCGAGAGCAAGATGCGCCTGGCGCTAGGGCTGACCGTGGTGATCCTGCTGGTGGAGGTGATCGGCGGCCTGACGGCGAACAGCCTGGCGCTGCTGGCCGACGCCGGGCACATGCTGACCGATGTGTTCGCGGTGGGGCTGTCGTGGTTTGCCCTGGTACAGAGCCGCCGCCCCGCCGATGCGCGGCGCACCTTTGGCTACCACCGGGTGAGCATCCTGGCGGCGCTGCTGAACGCGGCCACGCTGCTGCCGATCAGCGCCTTCATTATCTGGGAGGCCGTTGGACGGTTCGGCACCCCCCCCGTCGTCGAAAGCTCGATCATGTTCGGGGTGGCCCTGGTCGGGCTGGTGGCGAACGCCCTGATCGGCTTGAACCTGCACGGCGTGGCAAGCGGCAACCTGAACATCCAGAGCGCAGTGATCCATGTGCTGGGCGATGCGGTGGCGTCGGGCGGCGTGCTGGTGGCGGCGATTGTGATCGCCCTGACCGGCTGGACCCCGATCGACCCCTTGTTGAGTATCGGTATCGCCCTGCTGGTGGCCTTCAGCGGCGGGCGCGTGGTGCTCGATACGGTGCGGATCCTGCTCGAATCGGTACCCAAGGACGTGGATGCCGCCGCAGTAGCCGTGCGGATGAAGGCGGTGCCCGGCGTGCTGGATGTTCACGACCTCCACATCTGGCAGATCAGCCAGGGTCTCTATGCTCTGAGCTGCCATGTCAAGATCGCGGACCAACTGGTGAGCCAGTGTTCTGCGGTGATGGCCGAGCTGAATCATGTGCTGGAGCACGATTTCCGCATCGGCCATTCGACCATCCAGCCGGAATGCGCCGGTTGCGACCCGAACACGCTGTACTGCTCCATGACCCCCATCGGCACTCCGGGCGCGCACGGCGGCCCGCACCCGGAGTAGCTCACCCCTCGGCTGGAGATCATCGCATGATCGAACATCCCTCGACCAACGGCAAGCATTCCCCCGGCACGGTGCCCCTGGAAGCCGATCTGCTGCTACCCCTGGCCCCCTCCGATGCGGCCCGCCGCGCCGCCCCCGCCGTCCCGTTGCGCCGCGTCATCGTCGGCTCGGCAGCGCCGCCCGCCGCCTCTTCCGCGTCCCCTGCGGCGGTGCCGGCTACGGCGGCACGGGCGACCTCTGGCCCGGCGCTGGCGCTGCCGGGCGGTGCCGTGGCGCGGGGTACCCGCTCCCCCCGCACGGTCGGGCTGGCCGTAGCCGGACTGCTTGCGTTGGTGCTGGTCGGGGTGGTGGTCTGGACGGCGTCCGACCTGCTGAACCCGAACCGGGGTGTGGGGCCGCTGCTGGCGTTCGCGGACCAGGGGCACACCCACATCGCGCCGGGCGAACCGCATCCACCCTATAACAGCGACCCGGCGACTTCAGGCTGGCACCGCGAAGAATGGGCACCGGCGCACGTCATGACCACCTCTGTGGCGTCCGAGGTGTCGGTGCATTTGCTGGAGCACGGCAATGTCGGCATCTTTTATGATTGTTCATCGGGGGATTGCCCCGACCTGCAACGCCAACTGACCGATCTGGTGCAGACCCAACTGGCGGCGCGGGCGGGTGACGGCATCTATTTGTTCCCCCAGGCGCTGCCCGACCACCACAAAATCGCGCTCGCCTCCTGGATGCATCTCCAATACCTGGACCGCTTCCAGGCCGACGCGATCCGCCAGTTTATTACGACCTTCATCGGAGCCGTGAAAGAGTAGCCGGGGGCCGGGGGTCGGGGGCCGGGGGTCGGGGGTCGGGGATCAGGGATGTGAGGACTGATAACTGACGACTGATAACTGACAACTCCTGATTTCTGATTTCTGACTTCTAATTTCTGATTTCTGATTTCTTTTGACGTAACAGCAGTGCGTCGTCTATAATGGCGCGGCGGACGCGGCGGGAATACGACGAGCAGGGCCGGGAGGCCGGGGGCAGGGCAGCATGGAGCTACGATACATTCTGAACCTGGTGCGGCGGTGGTTGTGGCTGCTGGGGGTGGGGATCGGGCTGGGAGCCGGAGGCGGTCTCGCGCTCAGCCTGCTGTTGCCGCCGGTCTACGAGTCCGAGGCGACGATGCTGCTGAACCAGGCAACCAGCCTGAGCGGGCCGCAGTATACGGACCTGCTGGCGGGGGACCGCCTGGGCAAGACCTATGCCGACCTGATCCTGCGCCGCGATGTGCTCAAGGCCACCATCTCCGAGTTGGGCCTCAGCATGACCCCCGACGAACTGGCCGCGCAGGCCAGCGCCGATCAAGTCCGGGACACCCAACTGGTGGTGGTGCGGGTGCGCAACAGTGACGCGCAACAGGCTGCCGACCTGGCGAACCGGCTCTGCACTGTGTTCATCGCCCGCCTGAGCGCCACCACGCAGGAGGCCTTCACGGCCCGGCGCACCAGCCTGGAAGCTGAACTGGCCGATAACGAAAAGCAATACCAGGCGGCCAACGAACAGCTTCTTGCCCTGACCGGCAAGCCCGAGACCGCGCAGACCCCCACCGAGCAGGCCACGATCAGCCGCTTGACCGGGCTGGTCGCCGAGTACAGTACCACGCGGGTCAATCTCCTGCGCACATTAGACGAGGTGCGGCAGGGCAGCGCCGGGGCGGCGAATAGCCTCATCCTGACCGACACGGCCACGAAGGCGACTGACCCGGTGTTTCCGCGCACCCCCCTGAACATCGTGCTGGGGCTGGTGGCCGGGTTGGGGCTGGCGGCGGGGCTGGCCTGGCTGCTGGAACAACTGGACGACCGGCTGCGCACGCCCGCAGCCGTGCAGGATCTACTCCGCCTGCCGGTTCTGAGCACGGTGCCGCAAGGTCCCGCCGTGCCCGCCCTCGCTGCCGCACAAACCCCGGCAGCAGAAGCCTACCGCTTCTTACGCACCAACATTGACTTTAGCAACATCGATCAGCCGCCGCGCCTGGTGCTGATCGTGGAGACGACGAACGCCGGGCAAGCGATGGCGGCGGGGGCGAACCTGGCGGCGGCAGCGGCGGCCAGTGGGCGGCGCGTGCTGCTGGTCGATGCGAACTTGCGCGCTCCCACCGTGCCGGGCCTGTTCCGCCTGCCGCCGACACCGGGGCTGACGAACCTGCTGCTGGAGCCGGATCCCGCGCCGCAGCCGCCCGCCGCCCGCGAGGTGCCGGGCCTGTGGGTGTTGCCCGGTGGGCCGGTGCCGCCCAATCCCGCTGATGTGCTCGGCTCGCAAAAGATGGCCGCGCTGCTTCAGCGATTGCGCGCCGGGTACGATCAGGTGATCATTGTTGCCCCGCCGGTGCCCGCCTTCCCCGATGCGCTGGCTCTGGCCTCCCAGGCCGATGGGGTGGTGCTGGTGCTGGATGCGCCGACCACGCGGCGAGGAACTGCGCGGGCGGCCCTGACCGCGTTACGCCAGGTGGGCGCGCCGGTGCTGGGGGTGGTGCTGGATCGGGTGCGCCCGGCGGGTCCAACCATCCTCTATCTTTCAACCGCCCCGACCGACGCTGTCGTCGCTCGGTCGGGGGGCGAGCCGGGTGTGGCCCCGGCCTCCCGTCCCGCCGTCGCCGCCAAGCCGGATGAGTAGCCTGCGCCGCGCCACGATCGGGGTGGCGGCGTTCACCGGGCTGAACATGGCCCTGGGCTACGTCCGCGACGTGGGGATCGCGGCGCAATTCGGCTCTTCGGACCTCACCGATGCCTTTTTCGCTGGCACGTTCCTGCCCCTGTTGATCTATCTGGCGGCGCTAACCGGCAGCCTCGTCCCCGCCTTCCTGCCCACCCTGGCCGCCGAATACCGGAACGGGCCGGGGGCGCAACCCTGGCGGCTGGCCCTGCGGGTAGGGGTCGTGGTGACGGTGCTGGCGGGGGTGGTAGTGGTGGGGGGCTGGGTGCTGGCCGAACCGCTGGTCGGGGCGCTGGCGGCGGGTTATCCTCCGCCCAAACTGGCCCTGGCGGTGGACCTCTTCCGGCTCAGCCTGCCGATGCTCTTGCCACTCGGCCCGGCCACCGTGATCAGCGCCCTGCTGAACTACCACAACCGCTTCCTCGCCCCCGCCGCTGCCGCCGCCGCCTTCAACGCCACCGTGGCCGCCGCGCTCGTCGCTTTCGGAGGGGTGCTGGGCATCCGCAGCGTGGCGCTGGGCATGGCGCTGGGGGGGGTGGTCCAACTCCTGGCGCTCCTCCCCGCGCTCTGGGCGGTCTGGCGCGCCGACCCGGCCCGCCGCGCCGCCCACCTAGCTCCCGCCGCACTCCACACTCCGCACTCCGCACTTGAAGTTGGCGGTCTGGCCTTGCCGCTGCTGGTGACGGTGGCGGTGGCGCAGGGGGTGGCGGTGGCCGAACGGTTCCTGGCCTCGCACCTGGGCGAAGGGGCGCTGTCGGTGCTGAACTATGCGATGAAGTTGAACCAGTTACCGATCCTCCTCTTTGCCGGAGCGTTGACCACCGTGCTGTTCCCCACGCTCTCGCGTCATGCGCTCGAAGCCGGGGTAGCAGGCGGGGGGCAGGCTTATGCGGTGAGCCTGAGCCGGGGGCTGGGGCAGGTGGTGGGCTGGACTGCGCCGGCAGCGGCCTGGCTGATCGTCTGTGCTGAGCCGGTGGTGCGGGTGGTCTACGAGCGCCAGCGGTTCAGCCCCGCCGACAGCGCGGCGACGGCGCGGGTGCTGGCCCTCTATGCCGTGGGCCTGGTGCCGCTGGCGCTGAACGTCCTGCTGCCCCGCGCCTATCATGCCCGCCGCGACATGCGGACCCCCCTGCTGGCGACCGCCGCCGGGACCATGCTCTATCTTGCCCTGGCGGTGGTTGGGGCGGGGCTGGCCGGTGCGCCGGGCTTGGCCCTGGCGCTGGGGCTGGCGAACGCCGTGCAGATGGGTCTGCTGCTGGCCGGGCTGCGGCGCGATCTGGCGGCAGAGTGGGCCGGGCTGCTGGCGGGGGCGGCCCGCTCGGTCGGGCTGGCTGCCGTGCTGGGCCTCGTCTGCT
>JBBSAN010000297.1:0-7729 GCA_038252265.1 Chloroflexia bacterium | reverse complement strand
TATTAGCCTGACCAAGCACGGCTCTTAGCAGGTCCGAGTTGTCGCTGGAGGGGCACTCCTAACTCTCCGCTTGACACGGTTGTGCGGGACATTAAAAGGGAGCCGGTGCATCTTGCACCGGCTCCCCTTTGCTTGCGCGATAGGCGGCTTTATTGGTCCGCCGTCGTCACCTTGGTCATCGTGTCGCCGATGACTAGCTTGTCGACCACATCCATGCCCGCGACCACCTGGCCGAAGTTGGTGTACTGGCCGTTCAGGTAGTCGGCATCGGTCTTGACCACGAACCACTGGCTGTCGTTGATCGTCGGGCCGCCACCGCCGGTAGAGGCCACGCCGACCGCGCCGCGCTTGAAGGCCTTCTGGTTGTACTGCGAGGGGATGGCCGCGCCACCGCGCCCGGTGCCGCTCGGGTCGCCGCCCTGGACCACCCAATCCTCCACGCGGTGGAAGGTCAGCCCGTTGAAGTAGCCCGCGTTGGCCTTGTCGGCGAAGTTGCGGACCACGTTCTGCACGCCATCCGCCGGGTCGGTGAAGAGCTGGATCTTAATGGTACCCTTGCTCGTCTCCACGACCATAAACTTGGGCAGCGGCCCGGTGCTGGGCGGGGGCGTCGGGGCCGGGGTGGGCGGATCGACCATCGGCAGCCGCTTGATGATGTGCCAGCCGAACGGGCTGGTCGTCGGGTCGTAGTCAGCGATGCCGATCTCGTTGGGCTGGAGGGTGAAGCCGACATTGCCGAAGGCGGGGACCATGCCCTCGCGGGGGTACTCATCGGCGGCGAGCGGGGTCACGCCCGTGTTCGACAGCTTGTAGATGCCGGGAGCCTGGTCGTCGGTGTACTTCTTCACCAAATCATCGAAGTTGGCCCCGCCCTTGGCTTGATCCAGTATTTGATAGGCCAGGGTCTTGGCCTCGTCTTTGGTCCGGGCGATCACCTTTTGGGCACCGAGCGTTCCCTGGAAGGCGATCAGGATGTGCTGCACGGTGATGTGCGCGGGGCCGCCGGTAGTGCCGGTCTGGCCCGAGGTGGTGCCGCCCGTGGCCGGGGCCGTAGTGGCGGGCGGGGGGGCGATCGGCGTGGCCGTCGGGTCGGCATTGCCACAGGCCGCGACTACGAACAGCAATACGGTTAAAAGACCATAGGTTAAGCGCTTCAACAGTATCTCCTTAACTAAAAATGAAAAAGGTAAAAGCTCTGAGGATTGAGGGGCCGCGATCCTCACTCATCGCGTGTTAACGGGCCGCCCGCGACGCGGGCCTCGGCCCGCGCCTGGAGGGCGGGCGCGGGCGGCAGTGGTTCGTACCAGGGCCAGGCGCGGGCCACGATTTCCTCCTGGTCGGCCCAGACCGGCTCGCCGGGGATGAGTGGTTCCGCATCGCCCAGGCTGGCGCGGTTGGCGGGCAGCACCCGTTGCTCTTTGGTCCGCAGGCGCACCCGCACCCCCTCCGGGGTCTCGCGCAGCACCAGCGCCCGGTACCAGCGGTAGACAATCCATTCGCCCTGCACGGCCACCAGTTCGCCGGTCGCCAGGCGGGGTTGGCCCGCCAGCGCTGGCCCCGGCAGCAGGCTCATCTCCTGCCCCGTGCTGGTCACCACGGCGAACGCGCCCATCTGGTCCTGGCGCACCACGGCCAGGGTGATTGTGGATTGTGGATTGCGGATTGCGGATTGCGGATTATCGGTCACACATGATTCCTTATCCTTCACCGAACAGGTCGGCTCCGGCCTTGGCGGCACGCTCCTGCTTGGAGAGGGCCGCGTCTTTGCCCAGGCTGCGGTAGAACGCCTCGTCAAACTCGCGAGTGCGCAGGACCACCTCCATCGGCACGGCATGGCCGAAGATGAGCACTTCCTGGCGGGTATCGAGCGTGGCAAGCGTCTGGCGCATGTGGCTGGCGCGGGTGCCGGTGAACACGGCATCGATATCGCGTTCGTCGCTGAGCAGGGCGGTGATCCGGGTGCCCAACTGGCTCAACACCTCGGTGTCGATGCTCGACGGGCGCTGGTCAATGATCAGCAGGGTCACGCTGTACTTGCGCATCTCGCGGGCGATGATCGAGAAGATCGTGCTCTTCTGGCTGAGGAACTTGTGCGCCTCTTCGATGGTGACCATCAGCGGGCGGGGCTTGTCGGCGGCGTTCTGGGTGTCGTCGTAGCGTTCGGTGGCGGCCACCCACTCTTTATGGATGCGTTTGGTGATGATGTTGGCGACCAGCATATAGGCCAGCACGCTATTGTAGCGCCCGAATTCGAGGATGACGTTGTGCCCCGCTTTGAGGTCGGCCAGCAGTTCGTCTATGCCGGTGCCCAGGCCCTTGCCGTCGCGGGTGATGAAGTCCAGGTCTTTGAACGTCTCCACCCGCCGCTTGAGCGCCTCGACCGACCCCTGGTGGACGCCGGTGTTCTCGCACAGTTCTTTCAGGTCGCGGGGGCTGATCTCGATCAGGTGGGCCAGCCAGCCGGGGCCGAGTGCCCCGCGCAACACGCTGGCGGTGTACGGGGCTGCTTCGGACAGGTCCAGCTCTTGCTGGAGCGTCATCAGGTCGTTGACCTCGATGTACTCGATGGGGATGCGAATGAGGCCGTCCACCCGGCCCCGCGCCCGGCGGGTGGCCTGTTCGTCCAGGCTGTAGACCCGCACCCGGCCCATGCCGAACAGTTCGCGCAGGCCCTTGACGAACCCGCCTGTCTCTTTCTCTTTGCTGTAGGCATACTCGGTGTGCATATCGAAGACGAGGTTGACGCACGCCCCGGTCTTGACCAGCCCGCAGAGGATCAGCCGGGCCAGGAAGCTCTTGCCGGTGCCGCTGCGCCCGAAGATGCCGTTGGAGCGTTCGACCAGCCGCCCCAGGTCGAGGCAGACCTGCACATTGTCCATGTCGCGAGGTCGCCCGACGGCGAAATGCTTGCCGTGCTCTTCGCTGCCGAACACCGTCTGGAAGTCGCGTGCCCCGGCGGTGAAGACGCGGGCGAAGTGGCCGGGAATGGTGCGGGCCGGTTTCAGCCCCTCGCCCCCGGCTTCGCTGGGCGGCACGTCGCCCACCTGGGTCAATTCCAGCGAGGGGCGCACGGTGGCCTCGGCATAGGTGGTGCTGCGGCTGAGCGTGTCGAAGACGAGGCGGCTGTCGCTGTCGGGCGGGTCCTGGGCCACGGCGGGGTCGGTCGCCGCCAGGCGGAAGCCGCTGATCGTGCCGAAGAAGCGCACATGCTGGCCGTCAATAACCACAAACTGCCCCTGGCGCAAGAGTTCCACCGGCTGCCCCCGCGTGATGTGGACGGTGACGCCCTTCTCACTGTCGGCGGCGGTGACGGTGCCTAGCAGCGTGCGGGCCTCGGCCTTGTGTTGGCCGTTGCCATTCGTGCGATCCATGCGTATGGTCCTTTCCAAACCCTTCCCGAAACACAGGCTCCTTCAAGCTTACGGCACAGGGGCGGGGCATGTCAAGTTGCGCTCCCGGCGATCTGGAGCTGCTGCCTGTTCGGGTGGAAGACTGGTCGCTGTAGCGGCGCACCCATGTATGCACCTGGTGGGGGTTCGTGATCTCTGTGCTCTGTGTCTCCGGTGCGCGGCTTCTTACCCTGGTTCAGGGGGCGACGGTGGTCGGCCAATTGACCAGGGGGGCCGGGCCAGGGGCGGCAGGCATTGGCGCGGGGGGCGGGGGCATCCAGGCATCCGGCAGGTCGGCCTTCCCCAGCGCATGGGCGGCCACGCTCAACTGGTTGACGGCTTCCAGGGTTTGCTGGCTGCTGAGGGCGGCCTGCCGGGTCACATCGGCCACTTCGTGCATGGTGGTGACGACCTGTTCGCTGGCGGTGCGCTGCTGCTGCGTTGCCAGGCTGATCGCGTTCGCCAGTTGCGTGGTTTGTTCGACCAGGCCAATAATTGCATCGTTGGCCTCGCCGCTTTGATGGGTCAGGCTGACCCCCCGGTCGGTCTCCTTCAGGCCCTCTTCGGTCGCCATCACGGCGGCGGCGGTGGCCGCCTGGATCTGGTTGGTGATCGCTCGCACCTCTTTGGTCGCCGCAGCACTGCGCTGGGCCAGCTTCTTCACCTCGGCGGCGATCACGCCGAACCGCTGCCCGTATTCGCCCGCCGCCGCGCTCTCCACAGCGGCATTGAGGGCCAGGATGTGCGTTTGGGCGGCGATGGTGTTGATCAGTTCAATGACCTCGCTGATCCGTTGGTTCTGGTCAGAGAGCGCCAGGATGCGGGTGGTGATGTCGTTGACACGGGCCTTGATCAGCGCAATACTCATGATACTGTCGCGCACCGCTTCTTGTCCCCGATTGGCACTGTACAACGCTTGCTCGGCGGTGGTGGCGACGCTGGTGGCGGCTTCGGCGATCTGCACAGCGGTCTGATTCAGTTCTTCGATGGTACTGGTCGTTTCGTTAATGGCGGCAGCCTGGGAGTTGGATCCCTCGGCCTGTTGGGCTGCCGCCGCAGAAATCTCTGCCGCCGATTTGCTGATGTGGGCGGCGGTTTCGCCCATCTGCCGCAGCAAGGCGCGCTCGCGCGCACTCTGCTCCACCAGCGCGGTGTTCTGCTGGCTTAGTTGGTAGAGAGTTTGTCCGATCTGGTGGCTATAGAACGTGATCAGGAGGGTCGTCGCCATCAGGATGATCAGGAGGAGGTATTGTCCGCCTATCACATCCGCTTCATAGGTGACCGCGTAATTGCTCAACGAGTTGCCGTTCCAGTTGAACACGGCCACCGTTTCCAGCACGGCGACCAGTGCCACCACCGGCACCGCGCGCCAGGGGAACAAAATACCGGCCAGGGCCACCGGAACCACAAGAATGGCCGGTACCAGACTGCTGCTCACCGTGCCGATGTGCGGATCCACCAGGGATGTGGGCACGATCGCCATGATGATCGCGATCAGGCTTACCGACGCCCAGGTGACCCCGCCCCGGCGGTTAACGACATAGAGCACCGCGAACAGCGTGGTGGAACTGAGGGTGATGGCTAGCGTGAGCGCCTGGGTGCCGACAAAGAGGTAGAAGAACGCTGCCGTAACGGTCAGGCCCATGAAGATCAGGAGCAGGCCGGCCACGAGGCGCCCCGTCTGTTTTTGTTCGGCGTTCGCCACGCGGCATTGGAGTAACCAGGTTAGCATCACCTTCTCCTTTTCTTGGGACCCCACAAAACGATTGATTATTCTATTCTAAAGTAGTTAGTGCGGATCGTCAAGGGCTACCGTACTATATATGCGCTCGACTCCCTTTTTTGCCTATGATCTTCATCCCGTATCGTTTCGGCAGGCGTTCTTCTGCGTCGGGCAGCATACGCCGGGGGCCGGTTATCCAGGCCGGGGGCACCGGGCCTGGCCCGGTTCTTGCCTGTGTTCCTCTTTGTCCAGGTTCTCAGCGGTTGCTCGTTTTTCGCACCTTGACGCTGGGCGGTCTGGTGTGTATAATAAGCAACAAGAACATCGGCGGCCCGATCGCCGCTTTGGAGAATTGCACCCATGTTTAGACCGGCGTGTCCCGTACACACCCTGAAGAGCGCGAGTACAGGCCCTTGTGGGCGTTGGCTTAGTACCAACAGCGACCACAAGGGCGTTTCCTGCTGCGCGAACATGGGTGCCTGGCACGCGGCGTCAATGGCGACGTTGGAGGATGGCTGATACGCAGATCTGGTACACGGAATCTGCATCGCTGATGACCTCTCCCGGCCCGGAACCCTCTGAAGGTATCCGGTTTTTTGTTGCCCGAAAAAGGAGACTCATCCGATGCGCGTTCTTGTGACCGAACCCCTCGATCCCGCCGGGATCGCCCTGCTCGAAGAAAATTTCACGGTGCATATTCGCCTGGGCCTGCCCCGCCAGAGCCTGTTAGAGGCGGTGGGGGGGTATGATGCCCTCGTCACCCGCAGCGGCACCCCCGTCACCGCCGAGACACTGGACGCGGGCCACCACCTGCGCGTGGTGGGCCGGGCGGGCATCGGCGTGGACAACATCGACATCCCCGCTGCCACCACACGCGGCGTCGCCGTGGTCAACGCCCCCAACGGCAACGTCCGCGCCGCCGCCGAGCAGACGATCGGTCTCCTCTTTGCCCTGGCCCGCAACATCCCCCAGGCCCACGCCAAGCTGCGCGGTGGCGTCTGGGGCAAGAACCTGTTCATGGGTACCGAGGTGGCGGGCAAGACGCTCGGCATCATCGGCCTGGGCAAGGTCGGCAGCCAGGTGGCCCGCAAGGCCCAGGGGCTGGACATGAACGTCATCGCTTACGACCCGTTCATCGCCCCCAAAGACGGCATCCCCCTGGTCGAACTGGACGAACTGCTGCGCCGCGCCGACGTGGTGACGCTGCATGTGCCGCTGACCCTGCTGACCACCGGCATGATCGGGGCGCGCGAGATCGGGCTGATGAAACCGACCGCGACCCTGATCAACTGTGCGCGGGGCAAAGTGGTGGACGAAGGCGCGCTCTACGATGCCTGCAAGGCCGGGCGCATCGCCGGGGCCGCCCTCGATTGCTTCGCTCAGGAGCCGCCGGGCGCACACTCCCTGTTCACCCTGGACAACGTCATCGTCACCCCCCACCTGGGCGGCACCACCCACGAATCGATGCACGCCAGCGCCCTGGAAGTGGCGCAGGAAGTGACCGCCGTCCTGCTGGGCCAGACGCCGCACCACTGCCTGAACGAAGAAGTGCTGGGCGGGCGCTGCGCGGTCGATCCCGCCGCTGCCACGGTCGAACGGGCCAACACCTGGGCGGGCTACGCAACGGTCCTGCTCGACTGTGACAGCACCCTGACCACCATCGAGGGCGTGGACGAGTTGGCGGGGATGAACGGCTGCCGCGAGGCGGTGGCCGCGCTGACCACCGAGGCGATGGACGGCACGCTGTCGATGGATGCCGTGTTCGCCCGCCGCCTGGACGCGATCCGCCCCTCCCGCGCCCAACTGGAAGCCGTCGGCCAGCTTTATGCGGATCATCTGGCCGAGGATGCGGCGGCGGTCGTCGCCGCGCTCGGTGCTCTGGACCGCGATGTGCGGGTGCTGTCGGGCGGTTATGCTGACGCGATGGGACCGCTGGCCGATGCGCTGGACCTGCCGCTCGAAAAGATCCACGCGGTGGCGCTCACCTTCGACGCCGACGGGCGCTATACCGGGTTTGACGCCACGCAACCGCTCTGCCAGGCCGGCGGCAAGGGCCACACCGCCACGGCACTGGTGACCGATCCGGCGACGACCCTGCTGGCCGGGGACGGCGCGAGCGATCTGGAAGCGCGGGATGCGGTCGGCCTGTTTGTGGGCCACGGTGGAGTGGTGCAGCGCGAGCGGGTGCGCCACGCGGCGGGTATCTACCTGCACTGTGCCAGCCTGGCTCCGCTGCTGGTGCTGGCCGCCGGGCAGGCGGGGGTGCTGCGCCTGCTCCATATGCGCGAATACCGGGACGTGACGATCAAGGGGCTGGGCCTGTTGTTGCAGGCCGATGCCGTGCAATACGCCGAGGAGTACGCGCCGCTGGTGCGCAAGCTCCGCCGCTTCTGCCTGGAGGGGATATGCAATTAAGAATTCCGGGACCGACGCCGCTGCCCGACCCGACCCGCGCCGCCGGGGCACGCCAGATGATCAGCCACCGGGGGGAAGAGTTCGAGCGGATCTTCTTCGACATCATGGCCCGGCTGCAACGCTGGTACCAGACCGAGAATGATGTGCTGATCTTCCCCGCCGCCGGGACGGGCGGGCTGGAGGCCGCGCTGGTCAACTGCTT
>JBBSAN010000296.1:0-7742 GCA_038252265.1 Chloroflexia bacterium | reverse complement strand
CAAATAACCCTGCGCTACGCGGACCTGGCGCGCGTGATGCAGGCGGCGGCGGCCTGACCGCCGTGTACAAAGTCGAGCGAAGAAGATATCACTCATCATGGTCTGATCCCATACTTTAACTTCACGTTTTGCCAGGCCGACGAATACAGCGGGTTAGGACCAACCACCGTATTCTTCTAACTTCTGATTTCTAATTTCTGATTTCTCCGTCCCCCTGGTGAACTTTACAGCCGCCGCCGCGAACGGCTATAATAGGGACCAGGGAGGGGCCGAATGCGCGTAGATGATTGGGATGAGGACAGCTGGGAGGAACACGCAGAGGGAGGGGCTGCCGTACCTGTGCCGATTGCGCCCGCCCGCGACGCCTCCACCACGTTAGATGCCCCCGACACACCCCTACCCGACGAAGCGGAGGCGGTCCCTACGGCGCGGCCCAGGCCCCCGCTGGCGGCGGTGCTGCCGATCTACATTATCGGGATCGTCTCGATCAGCACGATCTGTCTGATGTTCACCATCGTCATGGTGCTGATCTTCACCCGCTGAAAGGGTTTTGTTGAGCCTCGCGCCCCCTCCTATCGCCCCGCCCCCCGCTCCCCCCCCCGCGCCGAACCGCGCCCGGCGGGTGATGCGTAATGCGGCCAGCCCGTTCGCCGCCCGGCTATTCCTCAGCGTGCTCAACCTGGGATATTACACCGTCCAGATCCACCTGATCACCAAGGGGGTGCTCGATCAGTATATTTATGCCACGTTGATCCTGCTCTATGCTGGCCCGATCACCGATTGGGGGCTGGGCACCTTGCTCACCCGCAATCTGGCCCAGGCGCGCCAGGGGGAAACCACGCCAGGGAGTGAACGCGCCGCCGCCCGCCGCCTCTTTGCCGAGATGTTCGGCCTGCGGCTGGCCCTCTCGGCGGCGGCGTTGATCCCGCTGGCGCTGCTGGCCTGGACCCCGCAGGGGCAGGCGCTGTTCAAGCTCACGCCGGAGGGTTCCTGGGCGATCATGCTACTGGGGCTGTCGCTGCTGCCCGGCAGCTTCTCAGCGGCGGCCAGCGCCCTCTATTACGCCTATGAGCGAATGGGCTGGCCCTCGGCAGTGCAGACCGTCACGGGGGTGCTGAACGTGGTCCTGGGCATCGGGGCCTTGCTGCTGGGCGGAGGGGTGATCGGGCTGGCCGGGGCCGCGCTGGTGACCACGGCGCTAACGGCGAGCATCTTCTACCGGCAGATGCGGCGCGACTTCTTCGCCCCGGCGCTGGCCTGGCCCCCGGCGGCGCTGGCCCTGCTGGCGACCGCGTTCCCGCTGATGGTCAACGGGCTGCTGGTGACGATCTTTTTCCGCTTCGATCAGATCATCATCAAAGCGGTTCGCCCGGAAGGCGATGTCACGCTCTATGAAACCGCCTACAAGTTCATCAACTTCACCCTGATCATCACCCCCAGCGTCACCCTGGCGCTCTTCCCCGGCATGGCCCACGCCGCCATCCACGACCGGGCGGCGCTGGCCCGCCAGTATCGCGCCGGGCTGAAGGTGCTGCTGCTGATCGGCTTCCCCATCGTGGCGGTCACGGTGGCCCTCGCCCCGCTGCTGATCGAGGTAGTCACCTACGGCAAAGGGGCCAGCTTCCTCCCCTACTCGGCGTGGGCGCTGCAAATCTTGATCTGCTTCTTGCCGTTCAGCTTCGTTAACGGGCTGACCCAGTATGTGCTGATCGCACTCGACCAGCAGCGTCTGCTGACCTGGGCCTTTATGGCGACGGCGGCGTTCAACATCGGGGTAAATTTGCTGGTCATCCCCTGGCTGGGGATCTACGGGGCAGCGGGGGTGACCATCCTCTCGGAGATGGTCTTGCTCGGCCCGTTCCTGTGGTGGACGGCGCGGGAACTGGGGCCAGCCACACTCAAGCCGGGAGCAGGCGGGCTGAAACTGGCCGGGGCGGCGGCGGCGCTGGGGATCGTGACCGGAGGGGGGCTGCTGCTAGGGATGCCGGGCTGGGTAGTGGCCCCGCTGGGCGTGGCGGTCTATGGGGGGTGTTTGCTGGCCCTGCGCTTCTTCACGCCTGCCGAGGTGGGGTTGCTGCGCGGGCTGCTTCGCCGCCGATCAGGCAGCGTCTAGCACGGAAGGCACAACGACATCAGGGGCGAGGGGTAGGGCGGCCTCCATGGCCGTTGCCGTTGCCGTTGCTCCCATTCCCCCCACCATTGCCGTTGCCGTTGCCATTATTCCCGTTCCCGTTCCCCCCGCCGTTGCCATTCCCGTTGCCGTTGCCGTTGCCATTCCCGTTGCCGTTGCCGTTGCCGTTGCCATTCCTGTTGCCGTTGCCGTTGCCATTCCCGTTGCCGTTCTCTTCCTCCGGTGTCACGGTAGGGGCCGGAGGCTCCGGCGGGGGCGGGGGTGGCAGCACAATAGCGGTAGCGGTGGGAGCGGGCGGTAAGGGCACCGGCGTCTCGATCACGACCGGGCGGGGCGTAGGCGTAGGCGGCACCGGTGTGGCCTTGGGGGGCGGCGTAGGCGACGCAGGCGGCACAGGCACACGAGTGGGAGGGCGCGTCGCAGATGGGGGCGGGCGTGGCGTGGCTGTGGCCCGCCGGGCCGGGGGCGTGGGCGAACGGAGTGGGCGGCTCGGCGCGGTCGCCGTCGCCGAGACGATAAGGGGTTCTGGCGAGGCAGGCAGCGTCAGGATAGGCGCGACGGTAGGGAGCGGGACGACACCGGGCGGGGTTGCAGTTGCGGTCGCCGGTACGAAGCGGGTGCCAGACGCGAGCGCTGTTTCGATGGGGGAAGCCAGCGTCACCACCTCGGTCGGGGTCAGCAGCACCGGGGCGGGGGGCGAAACCGGCGGGGTCGGCGTGTCGGCCTCAATAGTGGGCGAGACCACCGTGGGGCGACCCTCCTCGCCGGGCGTGCCTGTAGGCGCGGGCGAGAGGGTCGGGCCGGGCGTGAGCACCACATCGGGCGGCTGGGCAGCCTGCTCCTGGCCCTGGACCGCTGCGGTAAGCGCCGGTTGGACAGCCGGCAACAGGATGGCCGATAGCTCGTCGTCATCGGCAACGGCGGTCGTCACCGCATGGAGCGCGGCCACCGCCCGATCCGACACCTCTTTCAACTCGACGGTGAGCGTTTCACGCTCAGTGGGCAGGCTGAGCGCAAACGCGGCCAGCCCACGGGCCAGGTGATCGCGGAAGTTGCTCAGGGCGGGGGCGGCCACGGCCAGCCGTTTGTTCGCCGCCAGCACCTCCACCTCGGCAGTGCGCCGGTCGGCCAGGCCAAAGTTGCTCAGGGCGAGGCCAGCGTTGCCGCCGACGAACCAGAGGCCGACTTCTTCCTGGGCCAGCTTGCCCGCATAGAGCGTATCACCCGGCATACTGGCCGCCGCCGCCGACCAGGTGCCCACCAGCAAGACCAGCACCAGGGCCAGCGCCACCCCCACCCGCACGGCCCCTCCCTGGGGCCACCAGGCGGCCAGGCGGCC
Source organism: Chloroflexia bacterium (assembly GCA_038252265.1). Taxonomy (GTDB): domain Bacteria; phylum Chloroflexota; class Chloroflexia; order QHBQ01; family JAICKM01; genus JBBSAN01. Next base: position 4,272 of record JBBSAN010000296.1, on the reverse strand, counting down.
AGGCACCGGCAGGAGCCAGCGGCGCGGACGCACCGGCACAGGAGGCGCGACGGGCACGGGGCGCGCCGTGGTCAGGCGTTCTTTCAGAGCAGCCCGCGCCGCAGGGCGCATGGTCGGCGGGGTCGCGGCGCGCAGCCGCGCTGCCACCACCGCCAAAGGTGCCAGATCGTGCCGCAGATCCGGGTAGCGGGCCAAACAGCCCTCTAACCCGTCGGTATCGAGGCGTTGGAGGCAATCATCCAACGCATCTTCTAACGATACCCTCACTCAAAATCCCTTCTACGCCGCTTCCGGTTTCCAATCTTAGCGCAAAGCTCAAATACGCCCGTTGCTTCAGGGATAAGTAGCCCCTGTTCCCGGCACCCTACTATCAATCAGTGCCGCTTGCTGCGGGGCGGCTCATCGTCGCCCACCAGATTTTGCAGCAATTTATTTAAGTTCGCCAACGCGCTATGCTGTAGCGCCTTGATCGCCCCTTCACTGCGTCCCAGGACCCGGCTCGCCTCCGCGTTTGACAGCCCGCCGCCGAATTTGAGCGCGATCACCTGCGCCTGTAAATCGGTCAGGTGCCCCAACGCGCCGCGCAGGTGGTCGCGGAAGTCGGCGGCTTCGGCCCAGGTGTAAGGATCGTCCCCTTCGGACAGGAGTGTGCCTTCAAGCAGGTCGATCGCCACCTGCGGGCGGCGCGTGCGCTGGCGCAGGTGATCGACCACCAGATTATGAGCGATGCGGTAGAGCCAGGACTGAAAGGAGACACCCTGCCACTCGAAGCCCCCGATTGCTTCGATCATGCGCACAAACACCTGGCCGGTTAGATCCTCGGCTTCATGAGGGTCGCCGATTTTGAGGAGAATATAACGGTAAATGCGATCGACATAGCGTTCGTAGAGATACCCCACCGCCGTGGAGTCCCCTACTCGTGCCTGATCGACCCAGGCCCGCTCCGCATCGTCGTACAACCGCTGCGCCCCTTCTCCATAGATCAGAACGTCAGAGATACGTAAAAGATATCCCTGAGTTCGCTTGCTCTCGATAGCAAGATAGAAGAATTAACCCCCACCCCCGCTTGCGTGCGTGCGCCTGGATCGTTTATAATCAGGGCACGCTCCACCCGCTGGGGCGTCCGTATTTTACAGACCATAGTATAGCAGATCTATTCGCGGTTTTACAGTTCAGAATATTCTACTATCTACTCTTATAGAAAGGAGGCCGCAGATGACCGACACCAGCCTGGCGCTCCCCAACAGCAGCGTGCTGGATCTACCGCTCACCCTGAAATCCGACCTGGAGGACACGCTTCGTCGTCTCGGTCTCCATCCGCCCGAAAAGGCGCTGGAATTGCGCCCGCTGAGCCTGGCCGGAGCCTGGGGCTATGCCAGTTCGGTCTGTATGGCCCTGGCAAAAGAAGCGCGCCAACCACCGCAACAACTGGCCGAAGCGGTGGTCGCCGCCCTACCCGCCCGCCCGGAGGTCGCCCGCATCGAGGCGCTGCGCGGCTACGTCAATTTCTACGTAGACGTGCCTGCCTACTCCAGCCGCCTGGTCGGCGAGGTGCTGGCGGGGGGCGAAGCCTGGGGCCAGGGTCGCCCCAAGACCGGGCGGATCATGGTCGAATATGCCCAGCCCAACACGCATAAAGCGGTCCACGTCGGCCACCTGCGCAACATCACGCTGGGCACGGCGGTGATCAACATCCTGCGTAAAGCGGGCTGGGACGTGATCGCCGCGACCTATCCCGGTGACATCGGGATGCACGTCATCAAGTGCCTGTGGTGCTACATCAAGTATCACAACGGCCAGGAACCCGAGACAGGCCGGGGCCGCTGGCTGAGCAAGGTCTACAGCGAGTCCGACGCCCGGCTGGAATACAAAAAGCATGTGGTGGAACTGCTGGGCCTGGCCTTGCGCGACAGCGCCCTCGGCCCGCGCCTGACCCAGGGCTTGCAGGCGCTGGGGGAAACCGCCAGCGAAGTGCGCGAAGAAGTGGCCGCGCTGCTGCATAGCCTGGAAGTGGCCGGACCCGACCCCGACCCCGAAACGGCCCACGAGCCGGACGAGGAGCTGGGGGCCGACTTGAGCCTGGGCGACACCAACCCGGCCCTCCTGACCCGCATGTGGGAAGTACTGGGCGAGGTGCTCACGCCCGGCCATGAGCTATACGAAGATTACCGGCAACTCTCCGAACACTGGGACTGGCTGGCGCACGTCGCCACCTGGCGGCAGGAGGTGCGCGACCTCTACAAACTGTGGGAACTGCAAGATCCCGCGCTGCTGGAACTCTGGCAGCGCACCCGGCAGTGGAGCATTGACGAGTTCAATGAGGTCTTCAAGACGCTCAGCGCCCCGGTGGATGTGGAGTTCTACGAAAGCGAAGTCGAGGCGGAAGGCCGGGCCATCGTGGACGAGTTGATCCGGCTGGACATCGCCGAGGATGGGCGGCAGCACGGCGAAACGGTCTATATCAAGCTGGACGACAAGCTGCGCCAGCACCCGGTGCTGAGCCAGAAATACCACGACCAGCTCTGGCGCAAGGACAAAGAGGGCAACCTGGTGGAGCGCAACCCCTACCGGGTGCTGGTCGTGCTGCGCTCCGACAGCACCACGCTCTACGCCACCAAAGACCTGGCCCTCGCCAAGCGCAAGTTCGAGGACTACGGGGTGGACCGCTCGATCTATGTGATCGATGTGCGCCAGTCGCTCTACTTCCAGCAAGTGTTCAAGGCGCTGGAGCTATGGGGCTTCCCGCAGGCCGAGCAAGCCTACCACCTGGGCTACGAGATGGTGGGCACGAAAGAGGGTGCGTTCTCGTCGCGCAAGGGCAACGCCCCGCTCTACGAAGACTTCGAGCAGGAGGCGCTGCGCCGCGCCCGCGAGGTGGTGGACCGCAAGCAGGCCGAACTGCTGGAGCGCGGCAACGAGGACGAGCGCCGGGTGCTGGACGACGGAGAGCGCGAGGCCGTGGCGCGGGCGGTGGGCATCGGCGGGCTGAAGTGGGGCATGTTGGACAAGGACAACAACACGTTCATCGCCTTTGACTGGGAGCAGGCGCTCAACCCCAACACCCAGAGCGCGCCCTACATCCAGTACGCCCACGCCCGCACCTGTAGCCTGCTCGACAAAGCCGCCACGGCGGGGATTCGCCTGACCGGGGCCGGCGGGCAACTGCTCACCTTCGATTACCAGGGCCTGACTTCCTACGAGCAGGCGTTGCTGGAGATCATCGGGCGCTTCCCCGAAGAGATCGAGCGGGCAGCGGCGACGCTCAAGCCGGTGGTCATCACCGGCTACCTGCTGACCCTGGCCGACGCGTTGAGCAACTTCTGGCACAACTGCCCGATCCTGAAGGCCGAGCGCCCGGAGCAACGGCTGGCCCGCGTGGCCCTCACCGCCGCCGCCCGGCAGACGCTGGAGAACGGGCTGGCGGTGCTGGGTATCGCGGCTCCTGAAGTGATGTAACGCGGGGAGATCACCACGGAGACACGGAGGGCACGGAGATCGCATTCTCCGTGCCCTCTGTGCTATTTACAGCGCGGCGGGGATGGCGCAACAGCCACACCAGGACCAGCCCCGTAATCGCGTTGGCTACCACCGTGGTTAGAGTTGCGCCGACGAAAATGAGCCAGTAGCCACGCGGCAGCCCCGGCCCGTCATCCCCGGCAGATATCTGATCATAGATTGGCAGTATCGTCACGACACTGGCATAGATGCCCACACCCCAGCCGATCCAATTGGCCGGTATCCACCAGAAGGCTCGAGGAACCATCTGGCGCAAGATCAGCCATTGCATTGTCGCCATCAAGCCCACCCCGACACCGGGCGGAACAAGGAGGAACCACCGGGGTACTGATGATTGAGGGGGCGAAGTAAAGCCGAGGAACAGGAGGACCACAACAAAGATAATGAGGCCCACCCCACCACCCAACGCCGTAATCAAGGGCCACGATGCCCAAACAGGCTGCCTGCTAGGATCGTAGCGATCCAAAAGCCAGCCTTGCGCCGCCCCCAGGCACCCGCCGACAATCCCTCCGGCAAAAATCAAGCCGATTAAGAGGGTTCCATAGCCGACCACGCCACTGAAGAACCAGCCGCCGGTAGCGGCGATTGCCGACACGAAAACCCAGGCCAACCAGAAGAGCAGGCTGTGATAGAGCGGGAGCTTGGCAGACACTACATTTGCACTTTTTACAATTCGTGCCTGGCCGTTCGCGGAGCCTATCCACATCTTGCGGCAGATTGCCGCATTGGCCCTAAATGTGGCCTCCGTATGACGTT
>JBBSAN010000295.1:0-7765 GCA_038252265.1 Chloroflexia bacterium | reverse complement strand
TCCACTCCGGCAACTGCATCGCATCAACCAGGTTCGCCACGTTTTGCAGCGCGGGCAACTGCTGGTAGCGCAGGAGCAGCCATTGTTGCAGCCCCTCGAACTGCACGTTACCCACCCGGCTGAGCAGTTCCCGTCCGGCGGCGGTCACATCGTCAGCGGGTGGCAGCGGTGTTCCGGCCCCTGAGCGCGGGGCGCTCGGGCGGGGCGTACCCTGGCGCGGCGTAGCGGGGATGGCACCGGGGGCGCGCGCCGGGGCGGCGGGGGGACCGGGTATCCGCTGGGTCTCGGTTCCGGCGTTGGCCGGGTTGGCCGTGCGGCAGCGGCTACAAAAGCGCGCACCGGGGCGGTTCGTATTTCCACAATTGGGGCAAATCCAGCTTGCGCCCTCGGCCATCGCAGGGTTCCTCCTGGCGAGTAATAAGTGATTAGGGGTTAGGGGTCAATGACGCATGATATAAGATACGGGAAAGCGGTGGGGCGGGTTACGGCTACCTGCTGCCATTGTAGACAGGCGGCGGGGGGTTGTCAAGGTAACAGGGATTCACCACGGAGACACAGAGAACACGGAGAAGCTCCGTGCCCGCCGTGTCTCCGCGGTGAACACCGCTATGCGGCCTACTTAAAATTCATCATCGCGAACGCGACCAGGCTGGAGATGCCGAGCAGGAAGCTGGGCACGCAGATGCTGATGAACACCGCCCCCAGCCGCAACTCGGTCTGAAAAAAGCGGCAGAAGAAGCGGCGGGTCCAGATCGAGGCGGGCCGCCGCTCATAGAAGTCACGCCCGCGCAGTTGGTCGCCAATAATAATCATCAGGCCGGTGGCGCTGAGCATGGCGACGATGAAGCAGGCGAACGAGAAGCCCATGAAAACCATGCCCTGGAGCGCGTGGTCCTTGAACAGGTTCTGGATCAGCGTGACCATGAGCAGGATCGAGCCGGTGCTCAGGGTGGTCAGGTGCTTGAAGGTGTCGTGGAGCAGTTTCGACCCCTCGGTAAAGTTGGAGGGCTGTTCTTGCGGAGGGGCCGCCAGGCGTTCTTGCAGCATCGTCGTCCTCTTTCGGGTGTCGGTGTAAGCGAGAGGTCAAAGCCCAGAATGCCGGGCCACCACAGCCCCGTGGGGCACATGCTTATTAAACCCGAAAGCAGGCCGGGAGAGAAGGTACAACCGCGACAGGAGGCGTGACAACGAGCGTTACAGGGGCGTGACAAAAGGGGGAGCGCGGGTCAGCGCGCCGCGCTGTATTGCATCGGCCCAACCTGGCGGACCAACCCCTTCAGTTCCATCATCGTCAGGGTGCTGCTGACTTCGTGGATGGGCAGGCCGCTGTCCCGGCCCAGGTCGTCTACGTGGCGTGGGCCGTTGGTCAGCAGTTGCAGGAGCAGCCCCTCGGTGGCGTTGGTGGGCAACACAGCGCGGGCGGTCTGCTGGTCGGGCAGGCGGGTCAGGTCCAGGGCGGCGAGGATGTCGTCCACCCCGGTGATCGGGGCTGCGCCCTCTTTGAGCAGGCTGTTGGGACCGTCGCTGTGGTGCGAGAGGATGCTGCCAGGAACGGCAAACACGTCGCGCCCCTGTTCGAGGGCGAAGCGGGCGGTGATCATCGCCCCCGACTTCATGTCCGCCTCCACGATGACCACGCCACGCGACAGGCCGCTGATGATCCGGTTGCGCGGGGGGAAGTTGGCCGCCTCCGGCCCGGTACCCAGCGCATAGTCGGAGAGGATCGCTCCGCGCCCCTCGGCCACGATCCGCTCGGCCAGGTCGCGGTTCTGCGGCGGGTAGATCTGGTCCACCCCCGACCCCAGCACAGCCAGGGTGCGCCCCCCGGCATCCAGCGCGGCACGATGCGACACCGTGTCGATGCCCAGCGCCAGCCCGCTGACCACGGTGATCCCGGCGGCAGCCAGCCCCGTCGCCAGTTGGTGGGCCACCTCGCGGCCATAGGGCGTAGCCCGCCGCGTGCCGACCAGCGCCACTGCTTCGGCATCGTCGGGCAGCAGTTCGCCGCGCACATACAACACCGGGGGCGCATCGTCCATCTCGCGCAGCCGCGCCGGGTAGGCGTCGTCGGCCCAGGTCAGCAGGTGGGTCTGCGCCGCCGCCAGCCGGGCCAGTTCGGCGTCCAGGTCGAGCGTCTTGCGCAGCGCCAGCACCTGCCCCAGTGCCCGCGCATCCAGCCCGGCCTGGGCCAGGTCGCCCGGCGGGGCGATCCAGGCGCTGCCCAGGTCGCCAAAATAGTCGAGCAATTGGCGGGTGCGCACCGGCCCCACGCCGGGCACCTTGTTGAAGGCGAGCCAGAAGCGACGATCATCCATGCGGGTCGGCAGACTCCTCGGTCAGAAACCGCTGCTCCCCGGCACGGATCGGCACCGGCAGGCGGTTGGCGGGCGGGGCCAGGGGACAGATCCAGCGGGCGTCATAGGCGCACGATGGGTTGTAGGCGTAGTTAAAATCGAGGAGGACGCGCCCTCCGGCGTAGCCCATCCCCGCTCCGTCGTCGCCATCGGGCAGGCGCAGAAAATCGCTGCTCTTCACCGTGTCGAACAGGTAGCGCCCGCCACCGTAGCTCTCCGAGCCGCAGGTGGTATCGCGGAACGGCAGAAACAGTCCTCCCCCGTAGACATCCACCCAGTAGACCACCAGCACCCGCTCCTGGCCGTCCAGGGGGAACCGCAAATGGGCGGCGGGGCGCAGGGGCGTGCCCTGGGCGGGTTCTACCGCCACCGGGGGCAGCGGCGTCAGCGTGGCCTCCACGCGCAGGGCGGGGTTGGGCGGGAAGTAGCGCAGGCCGGTGAAGGTGTGCCGCCCGGCAGCGCCTAGCGGCGACTGGGGATGGGCGGCGAACAGCGCGTCTTTCTGCGCCCGGAAGCGGAGCAGCACAGTAGCAGCATCCTCCCCGGCGCGAGTGGCGGCAGCCTGCGCCCGGTAGAGGGCAGCGACCCGCTCCCGCCAATCATAAAGATCGAGCCAGGTTGCGCTGTCGGCAGGGTGCGCCGGGGCGATGTCCTCCATTGCTCCTCCAAGTAGGCGTGCTAGCGGTGCCCGGATCAGGCGAGTTTGATCGGCTCTTGCGCGTCCACCGCGTCGGCCAGCCGGGCCGCCCGTGGCGAACGCAGGTAGGCGGTGTTGCGCCACTCGATCAGCCGATAAAAGCCGTCGGCCAGCAGCGCCAGCACGGCCACCGCCAGCACCCCGGCCAGCAGCAGCCGGTTGTCGTCGCGCTGCACGCCGTCCTTGATCACCTGGCCCAGGCCGCCCGCGCCGATCCAGGCGGCGATGGTGGTCAGGCTGATGATCGCCAGGGTGGCGATGCGCATCCCGGCCAGGATGACCGGCAAGGCCAGCGGGGCTTCGACCTGCCAGAGCACCTGGCGGCGGGTCATGCCCATACCCCGTGCCGCCTCCACCGCTGCCGAGTCCACCCCGGCGAACCCGACGGCCACGTTGCGCACCAGTGTCAGTTGGGAATAGAGCACCAGCGCCGTGACCGCCGGGACGGTGCCCAATCCCAGCAGCGGCACCAGTGCGGCCAGCAACGCCAGGCTGGGGATGGTATAGATCACCCCCAGCACCCCCAGCACCGGCCCCTGGAGCCTGCGCCACCGGCTGATCAGCAACCCCAACGGCAGCGCGAACAGCAGGGCGATCCCCAGCGTCAACGTCGTCAAATAAAAATGCTCGAACACCCGGCTGGCAAAGTCCGGTGGAAAGTATAGCATGGTGGTCGGTGGTCGGTGGTCGGTGGTCAATGGTCGGTGACGAGTGCTGAGTGGTCAGTAATTCTAACGATATTACGCAATACGCAATACGCATCACGTTTCACATTTCACGTTTCACGCCTCCCGCAGCGCCGCTTCGGGGACGACCGGCTGGGTCAGCGCGCGGATGACGGTGAGCGGCAGGGAACCGACGAGGGTGCCCTCGGCGGTGCGAACCGGCAGGGCATCGGCCCCGCTACGCAGGAGCAACACCAGGGCTTCGCGCAGGTCGTCGTCGGGGGCGACGCCAGGGAGATTCCCCGGCAGCGGCATGGGCGGCAACATCACCGGCCCAACCGTGAGCAGGCTCAGGCGGCGCAACACATCATCGGCCCCCACCAGTTGGCTGACAAATGCGTCGGCGGGGCTGGTGAGGATATGCAACGGAGTATCGTATTGCAGCACCCGGCCTTCGTTCATCACCACGATCTCGTCGGCCAGGCGCAGCGCCTCCTCCACGTCATGGGTGACGAACAGGGTCGTCTTACGCACCGTGCGCTGGATACGGATCAGTTCGTCTTGCAGGCGGCGGCGGGTGATATTGTCAATGGCCGCGAACGGCTCGTCCATGAGCATGATCGCCGGGTCGGCGGCCATGGCGCGGGCCAGCCCCACCCGCTGCTGCTGCCCGCCCGAGAGCTGGCGGGGGTAGCGGGCGCGGTACTCGGCGGGCGGCAGGCCGACCAGATCGAGCAGTTCGTCCACCCGCGTGGTGATCCGGGTGGCCTCCCAGCCCAGCAGGTGGGGCACCACCGCCACGTTATCGCCCACGCGCATATGGGGGAAGAGGCCCACACTCTGGATGACATAGCCGATGCCGCGTCGCAGGTCGGTCACGGGTACGCCCATGATATCGCGCCCTGCCACCTGGATCGTGCCCTGGTCGTGCTCGACCAGCCGGTTGACCATCTTCAGCAGCGTGGTTTTGCCGCAGCCCGACGGCCCCAGCAGCACCACCAGGTGCCCCTCCGGCACGGTCAGGCTGACCCCGGCCACCGCAGGGCGCGCCTGACCGGGAAACTGCTTGACCACGCCATCAAAGACGATCGCGTCGGCGGGGGCTGAGGATTGGAGGTTGGGGGTTGGAACGCTCATAATGTTTGAGGTTTGAAGTTTGAAGTTTGAAGTTTGAGGTATGGGGTATGGGGTACGTAGTTGGCGAAAACAAGTCCGTACCTCATACCTCATACCTCATACCTTACTTGACGAGGCCGTTAGCCTTCAAGAACTCGGTCGCGACATCCTTCGGCTCGCGCTTCTTGCCGTCCACTTCCCAGTTGATCTTGGCGACAGCGTCGTTGGTCAGCTTGGGGGCCAGCGCGTTCAAGATGCCCTTGATATCGGGATTCTGCTGCAAGATGTCATCGCGGATCACCGGGGCGATCTGGTAGACGGGGAAGAGGTTCTTGTCATCCTCCAGCACCACCAGGTCGTTGCCACCGATCGCCCCGTCGGTGCTGAACGCCTCGGCGATGTCGGCTTTGCCGTCCAGCAGGGTCTTATACTTCAGCGCGTTATCAACGGTGATCGTTTCCTTGAACTTGAAGCCACCGTAGGTCTTCTGCAAGGCGGGCAGGCCGTCTTCGCGGCCCAGGAACTCGGCCAGAGCGACGAGGCGCAACTGGTCGGCCTTGGCCGACAGATCACTAAGGGTCTTCAGGCCATACTGGGCGGCAATCGCTTTGGTCGTCGCCAGCGCCTGGGTGTCGTTCATCGGGGCAGGGTCCAGCCAGGTCAGCTTGAACTGCGACTCGTACTCTTTCGAGACGATATCAAACACCTGTTTGGCGTCGCTCAGCGGGGGCTGCTTCAGGACCACGGTCAGGCCGGTGCCGGTGTATTCGGGGTAGAGATGAATGTCGCCCTTGACCAGCGCGGGTTGGGCGATCGCGGTCGCACCCAGGTTCAGCTTGCGCGTCACCGGATAGCCACCCTGCTCCAGCAACTGCGCGTACATCTCGCCCACCAGGATCTCCTCGGTGAAGTCCTTCGACGAGACGATAATATTCGGTTTGGTTGCCGTGCCGCTCGTGCCGGTGTCACACCCGGCCAGCAACGGCACGATCAGCGTCAGGGCCACCAGCCCGGCTCCCCAAGATCGCATTCGATTAAACATGCCTTCCTCCTATGTGAATAACCCACGAATTTTCCGCACGGTCGTCGTGACGGAGTAGATAGTGTGCCGGGAGAACGCCCGGCAGCCCAACCCGGCGCGGCAAGCCGTGCCTTGGTTTCCGTTAGAGAGTCGGCGGGCTGAAGTGGCGCTGCATCGCGCCCAGCAGCAGCTCCGTGCCGATCGCCAGGAGGGCCACCGGCACCGCCCCCAGCAGCAAAATCTCGTTGCGATTGAGCGACAGCCCCTGGATAATGAAGAACCCCAGGCCCCCGCCGCCGATCAAGGTCGCCAGGGTGGCGCTGGCGATGACCTCCACCGCGCTGGTGCGGATGCCGGTGATGACCACCGGCAACGCCAGCGGCCACTGCACCTCGCGCAGGAGGCGGCCCGGCCCCATGCCCAGCCCCCGCCCCGCCTCCAGCACTGCCGGGTCCACCCCGCGCATTCCGGCGTCGGTGTTGATCAAGATCGGGGGGCAGGCCAGCAGAGTGAGGGCGACCAGGGCGGGGAGTTGCCCGACGCCCAGGGCTGGCAAGAGCAGGAAGAGGACCGCGATACTGGGCACCACGCGCCCGACGCCGAAGATGTTGATGATCAGGCGGGCCTGGGCACCCCACCGGCTGGTGAGAATGCCGAGCGGGATACAGAGCAGCAGCGCGATGGCGAGCGCGACCCCGCTCAAGAAGAGGTGGGTCCGCACCGCCGCCCAGAATTCGTCTTGATGGGCTTGCAGATAGGTGATGGTATCACGCAACACGTCCATTTGCAAGACCCTCTCTGGCCCGGTGCCACAGCCATACGCGCATTATACGAGGCGGAATCCGCCCGGTCAAGTTGCCTGGCTGACAAATCGGCGCGGCGGCGATCAATATACGTAACCCGGCGGATCGAGGATCTAGGGCCATTTACGAACCTCTGTTCTAGGTTTATTATAGATCCGGTCCAGCCGCCCGCCGTCCATCTAGAGATGTATCTCTCCCCCTCGCCCACACGCATGAACCGTGCCCGGCCTGGATCGCCTGTGGAACGATCCCTCCGGTCCCAGCGTCTACAGAAAGTGCCCAATCTGTGCATGGAAATTGCAGTAATGGACCGGCACAGTGTCTGGCTGGCACCCAACCTGGGGGTTAGAAATGATCGTTGAGATGGTCCCTGGCCCCGGCCTTCCATCCGGGCAGGTGGCCCCTGTGATACGCCACCGGACCATCCCCCGGCTTTGCCCCGGCAGAGTCGATCAACTAGAGGAGTATTGTCTAATGAACCCACGATTCCGTTACATAGTGACCCTGTTGTTTTTCGTCGGAGCAGCGGCCTTGACGGGCGGCGCGGCCCATGCCCAGGCAGCCACTCTGCCCGCCGACCTGCTCGGCACAAGCTGGACCCTGCGGGCGATGCAGGGACCAGCCCAGGATTTACAGGACCTCAGCGGCCTGGGCATCACCCTGCGCTTCGGGGACGATGGCCGTGCCAGCGGCGCGAGCACCTGCAACAGCTATTCAGCCCAGGCCCAGGTGGGCGCGGGTTCGGCCCTCACCTTCGGCCCGATCCTCTCGACCAAGCGGGCCTGCGTGGACCCCGATCGCATGGCGCTGGAGACCACCTACTTCGACGCGCTCCAGGGCGTCAGCGCCTACACCGTCCAGGGCAATACGCTCCGGCTTACTTATAATAACGGCTCAAGCACCCTGGAGTTCACCGGCACCCCCGCGCCAGGGATGCCCTCCACCGGCGGGCCAGATCTGGCGCGGACCCTCGCCACTGCCGTGGTGGGCGCGCTGCTGCTGCTGGCCGGGGGGCTGGGCCTGCGGCGTAGTCGGCAGTTTATGGCGTAGTCGCCTGTGGTGATCCCGCCGGCCCAACCCCCCGGTTTGAAGCCCGCCCCCGGTGCTGG